>JAICUO010000025.1 GCA_025935815.1 Streptosporangiaceae bacterium | reverse complement strand
GGTCACGCTGCGCCCCGAGCTGTGGGTCCGCCAGGTTTCCGCCGACGACGTCGTCGGCCGCCTGCTCGCCGCCGTCGCGACCCCGGCGACCGCGCCCCGCGCCGCCGCCACCTCAGCGGGGCACCCCGCCCAGTTCACGGCCTAACGACCTTGGCCATCCCCAACGAGCCCGGCGGCCAGCTGGCTTCCGCCGCTTCCCCCGTCAGTCGCCGCGACGTCGAGGTGCGCTGGCGGCTGTCCCGGCACGCCCGCCGGCTGCTGACGCTGGCGCTGGCGGCGATGCTGCTGGCGGTGCTGAACCGCCGCCCGGAGCTAGCCGGGCTGGCCGCGCCCGCGCTGCTGCTGCTCGGCGTAGGCGGAGCCGGCGCTGGCTGGGCGGCCCGGCAGCGGCCCCCTCGCGCGGTGCTCGTGGCGGTCCGGCCCAGCGACCGCCGCCTGTTCGAGGGCGAGCCCGCGTGGATTGACCTGGCCGTCGAGCTGCCTGGCGAGCCAGGCGGGGGCTATGACGCGCGCTGGGCGTTCCATCCCGGCCGCGGCATCGAGCCGGCCAGCGCGACCGCTGTCACGGCGGCGGTGGCACGGTTTGAGTTCACCGCGCCCCGCTGGGGCAGGCGGCAGGCCGGCATGGCCGAGCTCGTGCTGCATGACCGCTGGCACCTGACCGGAGGCCAGGTGTCGGTGACGCTGCCGGCCCTGGACTGCTATCCGCGCCCCGGGGTGCAGCAGGAGACCGTCGTGCTGTCGCGGCTGCCGAACCGGCTCGGCGAGCATCCGGCGCGCGTCCCCGGCGAGGGCGCGGAGTTCGCCGGCGTCCGGGAGTACGTGCCGGGCGACCGGCAGCGGCAGATCAACTGGCCCGCGTCGACCCGGCGGGGGCGGCTCATGGTGAACACGTTCGCCGCCGAGCGGTCCCAGGACGTCGTGCTGCTGGTCGACGCGACCACCGATGTCGGCCAGCCGGGCAGCTCCGCCCTTGACATGGGGCTGCGCGGCGCGGCCGCGGCGGCCCGCGCGTACCTGAGCCGCCGCGACCGGGTGGGGGTGATCACCTACCAGTGGGGCGGTGCCCGCTGGCTGGCCCCGTCGCTGGGCCGCCGGCAGGTGTACAAGATCATCGACACGATGCTGCACGCGGACGCGACGTGGGACCGGGGCGCGAGCTTCCGGCGGCTGCCCCGCGCCGCGCTGCCGCCCGGGTCACTGGTGGTGGCGTTCAGCCCGCTGCTTGACCAGCGGTTCGTGGAGGCGCTGCGGGACATGCGCGAGCGGGGCTTCTCGCTGATCGTCGTCGACGTGCTGAACGTGACGCCGCCGCGGCGCTGGTCGGACGCCTGGTCGGCCACTGACCGGATCGCCCGGCGGATCTGGGCGATGGACCAGCACGCGATCCGGTTCGCGCTGCGCGAGCTCGGCGTCCCCGTCGTGCACTGGGATGGCGTCGCGCCGCTGGACCTGCCGCTGGCCCCGTACACACGACGCGCGCTGCTGTCTCACGGGGGGGCGACCCCCCGTGCCCCCCGGGGCATGCCCGATGAAAAGCCGAGCATATCGGGCATGCAATCATGACGGGGCACCTGATTTCCGTGGCCCGCCCGCGGATCGCCGCGATGGCGCTGGGCGTCGCCGCCGCCGCGTGGGCGGCGGCCCCCCTGCTGGGGTCCGGCTGGCCGGGACTCGCCCTGGCGGTGGCCGGCTGCTGCGTGGCCGCCGGGTCGCTGCGCCTGGCGCTGCAAGACGTGCCCGAGCTGGAGGAGGCCTACTTCGCGTCGGCCCCCGAGCGCGCCGTGCGGGCCGCGCTGGTCATCGTGCGGCTGCTGTCGTGGGAGGAGATCGGGTGCGTGGCCCTGCTGTGGCTGGAGGTGATGCACCCGGCCCGCCCCTGGCACACGGCGGTCCTCGGCGCGCTGCTGGTCGCCTGGCTGCTCACGGTGCACATCGCCGAGTCCGGCACGCGGGCCGCCGGCCTGCTGCGCCGCCAGGCGAAAATCGTCGCCGCGGGCGCCTGCCTGCTCGCCCTCGGCGCCGCCGGCGCCTTCTTGCCCGGCGCGACCTCCGGCGCCGGCGCCGCGCTGCACGTCCTGGCCGCGATAGCCGTCATCGCGGCCGCTGTCCTCGTCCTGCCCGGCTGACCGCGCTGGCTTGCGGATGACCGCGGGCGCCACGTAGCGTCGCAACCATGGAACCTGGAGCGGAGACCCCCGCTGACGTGCTCGGCGAGGTGCGCGGCTATTGGGACGCGGACGCGGAAACCTATGACCAGGCGCCCGACCACTACCCGCAGCGGCCGCAGGAGGTGGCGGCGTGGGCGGCGGCGCTGCGGCGGCTGCTGCCCGAGCCGCCGCTGAAGGTGCTCGACATGGGCGCGGGCACGGGGTTCTTGTCGCTGCTGCTGGCGTCCCAGGGCTACCAGGTCACCGCGGCGGACCTGTCGCCGGGCATGCTCGCCCGGCTGCGCGCCAAGGCCACCGTCCGGGGCCTGGCGATCCAGGTCGTCGAGGCGGACGCCGAGCACCCGCCGGTCGACGACTTCGGCGCCGTCGTCGAGCGGCACCTCATGTGGACTCTGCCCGATCCCGCCAAGGCCCTGGCGGCCTGGCATTCCGTGGCCCCGACGGGGCGGCTCGTCCTGGTCGAGGGCACGTGGGGGACGCGCGGCGCGTCCCCGGCCGAGCTGGTGCGACAGCGTGCCCGCCAGCTCGCCCGCTCCCTCCAGCCGCCGCGGCACGCCCACCACGACGAGTACAGCCAGCGGCTGAAGTCCGCCCTCCCGCACGCCGACGGGCTGACCCCCGACGAGGTGGTGACCCTGGTCGAGGCCAGCTCCTGGGGCAAGGCCGGGCGCGCCCGGATCGAGCGGCTACGGGACGTGGAGTGGGCGATGGCCGACGGGATGGGCCTGGTGGACGCGATCATCGGCCCCCCGCCCCGGTGGGCGGTCATCGCCGGGCGGTAGCGGCCCTGCCCGAGGAGAACCGGCCACTAGGCAATCACCTCATTGCGGCGGACACTGAAAGTGACCCGCTAGCTCTGACCGCAATCAGGAGCGCCTATGTCCACTCCGGCAGCCGCGACGGCCACTGACACGCGCCAGGTCAACGGGCAGGTCGAGCTCACTGACCCGGCGGCCATCGGCGCCAGCCGGTACGCCAACCCCGAGCTGATCCCGGTGCCGCTGTCCAGGCGGACGTGGACCACCTACAACTACATCGCCATCTGGATGGGCATGGCGCACAACGTCTCCAGCTACCCTGCTGGCCTCCGGGCTGATCGTGCTCGGGATGAGCTGGCTGCAGGCGTTCTTGACCATCACGCTGGCGAACCTGCTCGTCCTCATCCCGATGCTGCTCAACAGTCACGCCGGCACCAAGTACGGCATCCCGTTCCCGGTCTTCGCGCGCGCCTTCTACGGGATCAGGGGCGCGAACCTGGCGGCGCTGCTGCGCGCGTTCGTGGCCTGCGGCTGGTTCGGCATCCAGACCTGGATCGGCGGGCAGGCGATCTACACGATCATCGGGCGGCTGGCCGGGTCCGGCTGGATGAACGCCTCGGGGTTCGGCGGGCAGCCGTGGACGATGTGGGTGTCGTTCGCGGCCTTCTGGCTGATCCAGATGGCGCTGATCATCCGCGGCATCAACGCGCTGCGCTGGTTCGAGAACTGGGCCGCGCCGCTGGTCACCCTCGCTTTCACCGCGCTGCTGGCCTACATGCTGGTCAAGGCGGGCGGGATCGGGCCGATCCTGCACCAGTCGGGCACGCTCGGCTGGGGATCGCACTTCTGGACGGTGTTCTGGCCATCCTTGATGGCGATGATCGCCTTCTGGGCCACCCTGTCGCTGAACATGCCCGACTTCACCCGCTTCAGCAAGGGCCAGCGGCAGCAGGTGTGGGGGCAGATCCTCGGGCTGCCGACCACCATGTCCTACATCGCGATCGTCTCGATCCTCGTCACGTCGGCGGCGACGCTCGTCTACCACCAGACGATCTGGGACCCCGTCCAGCTCACGACCAGGTTCTCCTCCACCGCGGTCGTCATCATCGGGCTGATCATGGTCGTGCTGGCCACGATGTCGGTCAACGTGGCGGCCAACGTGGTCTCGCCGTCGTATGACTTTTCCAACGCCGCGCCGCGGTTCATCAGCTTCCGCACCGGCGGGATCATCACCGGCGTCATCGGGATCGCGATCCAGCCCTGGCGGCTGCTCACCGACCCGCACGTTTACATTTTCACGTGGCTTGGATTTTATGGCGGACTGCTGGGGACCGTCGCCGGGGTCCTCATCGCCGGCTACTGGGTCCGCTCCCGCGGGCGGCTCGACCTGGGCGCGCTGTACACCGGGCCGGGGAGGTACTGGTTCACGGCCGGGTGGAACTGGCGAGCGGTCATCGCGACGATCGCCGGCGCCGCGCTGTCGGCCGGCGGCGCGTACACCGCCCCCGGCACCGCGGGCCCGTTCCCGGCGAACGGGCTGATCCCGGCGTTCAAGACGCTGTACGACTACAGCTGGGTGGTCGGGCTTGGCGTCGGGTTCGCGCTGTACCTGCTGCTGTCCTTCATCGGAAGGGATAACAGCGCCACGGCGTAGGCGGGCACGTTCCGTTGCGTGGAGATCAGGGGATCAAGGCGATCTTGCCGCGGACGTGGCCGCCTTCGAGCTGGCCGTAGGCCGCGCGGACCTCGGCCAGCGGGTAGGTCGCGGCGATGGGGATCTCCAGGTTGCCGTCGGCGATGAGCGCGGCCAGCTCGGCGAGGGTGCCGGCGCTCGCGCCGGCCGCGTTCCCCTCGGCCTTGACGCCGTACTTGCCGACGGCGTCGAACCGGGCGATCGTGTCCACGCGCCCCGGCGCGATGCCCAGCTCATCGAGCGCCAGCTCGACGTAGCCGCCACCGTAGGTGTCGACGAACGCGCTCGCCTTCGCGCCGGGCGCCGCGGCCATGATCCGCATCGCGACGCCGTCACCGTAGGCGACCGGGATCACGTCGTGAGCGGCCAGCCAGTCGTGGTTCGCCGGGCTGGCCAGCCCGATGACAGTCGCCCCGGTGCTCCTGGCCAGCTGCACGGCGATCGACCCGACCCCGCCCGCCGCGCCCGAGACGACGATGGTCGAGCAAGGCTTGGCGCACACGGCCCGGACCGCCGCCCACGCGGTGAACCCGGCGACCGGGATGGCGCCGGCCACCTCCCAGGGGACTTCCCTGGGCTTGGGCACGAGGCTGGCCGCCTCGACGAGGGCGTACTCGGCGTGGCTGGACCGGGTGTCCACCCAGCCGATCACCTCGTCGCCGGGCGCGTAGCGGATGCCGGCGAATCCGGTGGCGCCGGGGCCGACGGCCTCGACGATGCCCGCCAGGTCGGTGCCCTGGCCGGAGGGGAACGTCGCGGGCCAGCGCTCGTGCAGCAGGCCCTCGCGGATCTTGGCCTCGCCGGGGTTGATGCCCGCCGCCTTGACCTTGACGAGCACCTGACCGGGGCCAGGCTCCGGGCGCGGGACGTCCGTGACCGCCAGGACGTCGATGCCGCCGTACCGGTCGAACCGCACAGCCTTCATTGTCGATGCCGCCTTCGCGCTAGCGATCTGCCTGCCCTGCCAGCGCCAACCCAGGCTCGCGGTTGATTATGCCCGAGCCGGCCGCGCGGGCCCGCACGTCGAAGCGAACGCCACCCGGCCCCCCAGTCCCGCGCACCACGCAGCGCTCCGCAGCATTCCGCAGCATTCCGCGCCTCTTGCTGTTATCTTCCAGCCGCTCCCGCCCCCAGCGACACTTGCTGTTATCAGACGGCGTGCCGCCATTGGCCGGATTCATACGAATCCACGGGGGGCGACCCGTTACAAGGGCGGGCACGGCGGGGGAAGATGAGGCTATCAGTGACCGATGGGAGACTGGCATGGCGGAGATCGTCCGGGCAGCCCTTGTCCAGCAGGCCTGGACCGGGGACAAGGACTCCATGATCGCGGCGGCGCTACGGCACATTCATGCCGCCGCCGACCAGGGCGCGCAGGTCGTGTGCCTGCAGGAGCTGTTCTACGGGCCGTACTTCTGCCAGGTGCAGGACGCCGACTACTACTCCTACACCGAGGCGATACCGGATGGCCCGACGACACGGCTGCTGCAGAAGGCCGCCGAGACCCACCGGATCGTGATCATCGCCCCGATGTATGAGGAGGAGCAGCCGGGCCTCTACTACAACACGGCGGCGGTCATCGACGCCGACGGAACCTACCTCGGCAAGTACCGCAAGAACCACCTGCCGCAGGTGAAGGGGTTCTGGGAGAAGTTCTACTTCCGGCCCGGCAACCTCGGCTACCCGGTCTTCGACACCGCCGTCGGACGTATCGGCGTCTACATCTGCTACGACCGGCACTTCCCCGAGGGGTGGCGGGCGCTGGGCCTGGCCGGGGCGAAGATCGTGTTCAACCCGTCGGCGACCTCGCGGGGCCTGTCCGCCTACCTGTGGCGGCTTGAGCAGCCCGCCGCCGCCGTGGCCAACGAGTACTACATCGGCGCGATCAACCGGGTCGGCATCGAGCCGCTGGGCGATAACGACTTCTACGGCGGCTCCTACTTCGTGGACCCGCGCGGGCAACTGGTGGGCGACGCCGCGGGCGACACCACCGACGAGGTCATCGTCCGTGACCTTGACCTGGGCAAGCTCACCGAGGTCAGGGACCTGTGGCAGTTCTACAGGGACCGCCGTCCCGACTCCTACGGGGGCCTGGTCAATCCGTGAGGGAAGACATCGCGCCTAAGGGCGCGCCCTGGTTTACCGGGGCCGACAGAGCGCGGCTTGGTGGGTGGCCGCGCGGGAAGTAGAGCCATGAGCATCTTGATCAAGGGCGGGACGGTCGTCTCGGTGACCGGGGCGGTCACCGCCGACGTTCTCGTGGACGGCGAGGTCATCGCGGCCGTGGCCGCGCCGGGCACCCTTTCTGAGGTTGACGAGGTCATCGACGCGACCGGGAAGTACGTGCTCCCGGGCGGGATCGACGTGCACACGCACATGGAGATGCCGTTCGGCGGGACGTTCGCGGCCGACACCTTCGAGACCGGGACGATCGCGGCGGCGTTCGGCGGCACCACCACGATCGTGGACTTCGCGGTGCAGGCCAAGGGCACGTCCCTGCTGGGCACGCTGGATAAGTGGCACGAGAAGGCCGACGGCAACTGCGCCATCGACTACGGCTTCCACATGATCGTCTCCGACGTCAACGACACGACGCTCAAGGAGATGGATGCCTGCATCGCCAACGGCGTGACCAGCTTCAAGATGTTCATGGCCTACCCCGGCGTGTTCTACGCCACCGACGGGGAGATCCTGCTGGCCATGCAGCAGGCGGCCCGCAACGGCTCCACGATCATGATGCACGCCGAGAACGGCATCGCGATCGACCAGCTCGTCGCCCAGGCCGTCGGGCGCGGTGACACCGACCCCCTCTACCACGGGCTGACGCGACCGCCGGAACTGGAGGGCGAGGCGACGAGCCGGGCGATCCAGCTCGCCAAGGTCACCGGCGCGCCGCTGTACATCGTGCACCTGTCGGCGGCCCAGGCGCTGGCCGCGGTGACCGAGGCGCGCGATGCCGGGCAGAACGTGTTCGCCGAGACCTGCCCGCAGTACCTGTTCCTGACGCTGGAGGACCTGGCCCGGCCGGACTTCGAGGGCGCCAAGTACGTGTGCTCGCCGCCGCTGCGCCCGGCCGAGCACGGCGCGGCCCTCTGGCGTGGCCTGCGCACTAACGACCTGTCGGTGGTCTCGACCGACCATTGCCCGTTCTGCTTCAAGGGGCAAAAGGAGCTGGGCATCGGCGACTTCGCGAAGATCCCCAACGGCATGCCGGGCGTGGAGCACCGGATGGACCTGCTGCACCAGGGCGTGCTCAAGGGAGAGATCACCGTGACGCGCTGGGTGGAGATCGCCTCGACGACGCCGGCCAGGATGTTCGGCTTGTATCCGCGCAAGGGCGTCATCGCGGCCGGGTCAGACGCTGACATCGTCATCTACGACCCGGCGGCCATCCAGACGCTGTCGGCCGCCACGCACCACATGAACGTCGACTACTCGGCGTACGAAGGATGGCAGATCACCGGGCGGGTCGACATGACGCTGTCGCGCGGCCGCGTGGTGGTGTCCGGCGGGGTCTTGCACGGCTCGCCCGGGCACGGCAAGTTCTTGCCGCGCGACCTCAACCAGTACCTCGTCTGACGACCGTCTCAGGGGGCTTGCCGTGGAATTTGGCGTGGTGCTGCAACCCAACCCGCCCGCCAGCCGGGTCATCGACCTGGCCAGGAAGGCGGAAGCGGCGGGGTTCGGGTACGGGTGGACGTTCGACTCCCACGTGCTGTGGCAGGAGACGTTCGTCTTGTACCCGCTGCTGCTGGAGGCGACGTCGTCGATGGTCATCGGCCCGATGGTGACGAACCCGGGAACGCGGGACTGGTCGGTGATCGGCTCGCTGTTCGCGACGCTCAACGACAGGTACGGCAACCGGACGATCTGCGGGATCGGGCGGGGCGATTCCGCGCGGCGGTACATCGGGCAGGCCCCGGTCACGCTGCCCGTCTTGTCGGACGCGATGACCGTGATCAAAGGGCTCGCCGAGGGACGCGAGGTCGAGCACCACGGCAAGCCGCTGCGCATCCCGTGGGTCCGGGAAGGCGCCTCGCTGCCCATGTGGATGGCGGCGTACGGGCCGAGGGCGCTGCGCCTGGTCGGTGAGCAGGCGGACGGGTTCATCCTGCAGACGGCCGACCCGGACATCGCGCGGTGGACGTTCGGGTCGGTGCGCGCCGCGGCCGAGGCCGCGGGGCGGGACCCGTCATCGATCACGATGTGCGTGGCCGCGCCCGCGTACGTCGGGGACGACATCGCGCACCAGCGGGAGCAGTTGCGGTGGTTCGGCGGGATGGTCGGCAACCACGTTGCGGACCTCGTCGCCCGGTACGGGACGGACGGCCCGGTGCCGCACGCCCTCACCGACTACATCGCCGGCCGCCAGGCATACGACTACGAGCACCACGGCCGGGCCGGGAACCCCTCAACGGACTTCGTCCCGGACTCCATCGTGGACCGCTTCTGCCTCGTCGGCCCGGCGGCGGCGCACGTCGAGCGGCTGCGTGAGCTGGCCGCCATCGGCGCCGACCAGTTCGCGCTCTACCTGATGCACGACGACGAGGACGCCACCCTGGAGGCCTACGGCCGCGATATCATCCCCGCCCTCCGGTAAGTCGTAGCCACCGCGCCCGGCGATGCCCTAACCTGTCGCCCGGGCTAACGCATGGAGGACATGGTGAGCGAGGCCTTTTCCCAGCAGTTCTGCACCATCGTGCCGGTCAGCGAGAGGGGGCTGGTCGCTGGTTCCCGGGTTACCCCGTGCCTGGTGAAGGTGGACGACGGAGAGCTGACGATCACCGCGGCCCCGGCGACGCTCATCGCCCGCGTGCCGGTCTCCGGGCTGGAGATCTGCACGCCCGCCCTGATGCGCAAGATCGGCACGGGGACCGCCGTGCGGATCGAGGGCGCCATGGTCGGGGTCACCTTCGACATGGTGTACGCGCGGCAGAAGGCGCATGCCGCCCGGCCGGAAGGCGGCCCGGCCTTCGCGGCCCGCCTCGCCCGGCGCGTGGTAGCCATCGCCACCTTCGCCGACGGCCGCCACGGCTTCCGGCACGGACGCCAGCTCGCCCGCGAATTCAAGGCGGCCCTGCTGGCCGCCGGCGCGCTCGACAAGGCCGACTAGCTGCCCCGGATTCGCGGCGCGCCCGTGGCGCTGCCTCGGTTCGGTTGCGGCGGGTCCGAGCGACGGGGGCGCTAAAGGCGGCCGGCGTCGGTGATGCGGCGCAGGAAGCGCCGGGTTCGCTCGTCGCGGGGGTTCTCGAACAGCTCTGACGGCGGCGCCTCCTCCACTATCTCGCCGTCGGCCAGGAAGGCGACGCGGCTGGCGACATCGCGGGCGAAGGTCATCTCGTGGGTGGCGATCAGCATGGTCATGCCGGCCTGGGCCAGCTCCCGGATGACGTCGAGGACCTCCGCGACTAGCTCGGGATCCAGGGCGCTGGTCACCTCATCCAGCAGCATCAGGCGGGGGCTCATCGCCAGGGCGCGGATCATCGCGACGCGCTGCTGCTGGCCGCCGGAGAGGCGGTCGGGGTAGTCGCCGGCCCGGTCCGCGAGGCCGAAGCGGGCCAGCAGCGCCAGCGCGTCCCCTTCCGCCTGCGCGTGGGGTACCCGGAGCGCTTTCACCGGCCCCAGCGTGATGTTCTTCAGCACGGTCATGTGCGGGAACAAGTTGTAGCTCTGGAACACGATCCCGATGTGGCGGCGGACCAGGTCCGGGTCTATGGCGGGGGCGGTGATCTCCTGGCCGCCCAGCCACACCGACCCCGATGTCACTGGCTCCAGCAGGTTCACGCAGCGCAGCAGCGTCGACTTGCCCGACCCGGACGCGCCGATCAGGCAGATCACCTCGCTCGGCGCGACCACCAGGTCGATCCCGCGCAATACCTCATGGTCGCCGAACGACTTGGTCAAGCCCCGGACCTCGAGAGCGGGAGTTCCGCTGGGGGGCTGACGCGGATAGTCACCGGGGCCCGTTGAAGGTACCGGGACGGGCATTAGATCGTCGCCCCGGCGAGCCTGCGCCTGCGGTCCCGCGCGATGAGGTGATCGGTGAACCGGGCCAGCGGGATGGTGAGGATGAGGAAGAGCAGGGCCGCGACCACGAAGGAGGAGTAGGTGAAGACCGTGGAGCTGTAGATCTCGGCGGCCCGGTTGGCCTCGATCGCGCCCAGCACGCTGACCAGCGCGGTGTCCTTCTGCAGGCTGATGAAGTCGTTGAGCAGCGGGGGGATGACCGTGCGGACCGCCTGCGGGAGGATCACGTAGCGCATGGCCTGCGGCTGGGTCAGGCCAAGCGAGCGGGCGGCGCTCACCTGCGCCAGCGGCACGGAGTTGATCCCGGCCCGGAAGACCTCGCACACGTACGCGGAATACGACAGGACCAGGCCCAGCACCCCGTACACGGCGGGATCCTGGGTCGAGACGACGGTCAGGTTCAGGGCCGGGAGGCCGAAGCCGACCGCGTAGACCACCAGGATGGTCGGCACGCCGCGAAAGACGTCCACGTACCCGAGGGCGACGACGCGCAGCGGCAGCAGCACCGGGCCGGTGGACTGCCTGATGACCGCCAGGAGCAGGGCGAGCACCACGATGATGGCCTCGGCGGCCAGGAACATCCGGATGTTCAGCCAGATGGCCGCCCCGACGCTGTAGTAGCCCTTGGCCGGGTCGCCGATCAGCGCGTGCCACATGTCCGGGGGGCTGAAGAACGTGTGCCGGACCGCCGCGCTGCCCGGGGCGAGCAGGAACAGCGCGGCGAGGACGGCGAGCACCACGATGGTGCTCGCCGTCGACAGCGCGGCCCCCCGGGCCTGGCCCTGGCCGCCGCCGCCGAACAGCCGGGAACCTCGCCGGCTGAGGTCAAGCGGGGACTCGGTCACCGCGCCGACGCTAAGGCGCGATGGTCGGGACGGCCAGGAAATCCTGCAGGTACTTCTTCTGCAGGCTGTCCAGCGTGCCGTCGCTCTTGAGGCTCGCGATGGCCTGGTTGACGCAGGTCACTAGCGGGTTGCCCTTGGCGAGCAGCAGCCCGTAGTGCTCGCCCGTCGATGGGAACTGGCCGACTAGGACCGAGCCGGGGATCTGCGCGGAGCTGATGAACTGCGCCGTCGGCGTGTCGGCGACCAGGGCCGCGATCTGCTTGGTGGCCAGTGCTTGCTTGACGTCGTTGAGGGTGTTGAAGACCTTCGGCGTCTTGGTCGGCTGGATCTGGCCGTTGATGAACGCCAGGCTGGTCGTCCCGATCTGATCGCCGAAGACATATCCCTTGAGGTCACCCGGGGAGTGCCTGGTGACGATCGGGCTGCTCTTGAGCGCGACGAGGGCCTGCCGCACGTCGAAATAGGAGTCGGAGAAGGTGACCGCCTGCGCGCGCTGCGCGGAGTAGGAGATCTCGTTGACGTCGAAGTCGAACTTCTTGGGGCCGGGCGCGTACGAGCTGTCGAATGGCTCGGTGACCCACGTGACCTGGGCATCGGTGAAGCCGAGCTGCTTGGCGATGGCATAGGAGACGGCTGACTCATAGCCTTGGCCGTTGGATGGCTTGTTGCTGACGAACCACGGCGGATAGGCCGGGGAGTCGGTCGCGACGGTAAGCTGCCCCTTGGCGAACAGGTCCGGCTGGATGGCGGCGTTGGAGCATGCCGGGCCGGCCGACCCCGTGGCGGTGGCGGACCCCGTGGCGCTGGCTGCCGCCGTGGTGGCCGCGCTCGCGCCCGTGGCCACGGCTGAGCTGCCGCTCGCCGACGAGATGCTGGAGCACGCCGACACGGCGAGCGCCAGCGCGGCGACAGCGGTCATGGCGAGCACCGTGCTGGGGCGCCGCGACATCCTTGTCATATGCTCAGGTCCCCTCTCATAACCGCGCTAGCGTACCGCGCGGCAGTCATCGTGACGAGGCTAATCCTATTAAGCTGGTCGTAATTGCTGACTAGCTGGTAACCCCGTGGCAGGCTGGAGCTCGCGGCCCGCGGCCCGGCTCGGCCCGGATCCGGGCGCGGGACCGCGACCGGCGTCACGGTGATCACCTCGTCAGCGTGAATCACTGCGAAGTGATTATGCCGCTCCGAGTCCGATTACCGCGAAGACTTGTTGACCTGCGAGGCCTTATGGCGGCTATCACCGTAACAAAGCCGCCGGAACGCAAGAAAGCCTTCGGCCTGACAGCGTCAGGAATTTGCCGGCCGTACCCGGGTGAACGGCGGCGGTCTCCCGGATACGCTGGTGATTAGCACGACCGAAGGGACGCGGGCAATGACGCCAGCCAAGCCAGCCGGGCGAACCGTCCATGATCGTGACCTGGCCCACCTGCTCAGCCGCGCTGAGCGGCTCCTGTCGGCCCGCGTGGCCAGCTTGCTGCAGCCGGAGAACTGCACGCTGGAGGAGTGGCGCGTGCTGAAGCTCCTGGCCGACGGCCGCGGCCACATCATGACCGAGATCGCCGAATTCGCGATGCTCCCGGCGCCGACCCTGACCACGCTCATAGACCGCATGGCGTTCGACGGCCTGGTCTACCGGCGCGCCGACTCCCAGGACCGGCGCCGCGTCCTGGCCTACCTGGCGCTGGCCGGCCGCGACCTGTACGAGCGCGCCGCCGCGATCGTGGCTCGCGCCGATGCCGAGCTAGCCGCCGCCCTCAGCGACGACGGCGATCTCGCCCGCTGGCTGACCCGCCTGACGGCGGCGCTGACCGACGCCCAGCCGGTCAGCCCGGCTCCGGCTCAGTGAGCTGGCCAGCGAGCACGTAGCGGGTCTGCTGCTAGAATGACGGCCCTCAGGCCCTGACCGCCGTGGTGATGAGCGGGAGGGCGGCGTCGGACCACCGGGCGATGGCCTTATCGAGGTCGGCGAGCTCGGGTTCGGTGACGTAGAGGCCGCGGGACGGGACGGACGCGCCCAGCTCGACCAGGACGGGGCGCAGGTGCACTTCGACGGCGAGCAGGTGACCGGGCCAGCCGCCGGTCATGACGCCGATCGCGGTGACGCCGGCCAGGCCGTTGTTGCCGTACCGGTCCAGGAACGCCTTGAGCAGGCCGGTGTAGGACGCCTTGTAGGTCGGCGAGGCGAAGATGGCGACGTCGGCGGCGGCGACCGCGGCGTTCAGCCCGGTCAGCTCGGGGTCGGACCAGTCGAACAGGCGCGGCGCGTGGTCAGCCAGGTCGATCACGAGGCGCTCCGGCGCGGCACCGCCTGAATGAGCACCGCCTGAATGAGCACCGCCTGAATGAGCACCGCCTGAATCGGCACCGCCTGAATCGGCACCGCCTGAATGAGCGCCGCCGAGCGCCGCGGCTACCGCGTCGGCGACCGCGAGGGCGACGCCGTGGGTGCGGGAGGCGGGCTTGGGATTGCCGGTGACGACGGCGATCGTGGTCATGGGGCTACCTTCGAGGCGGTGCCGGCCTGGGCGCTGATGCCGAGGCTGGCGTACTCCTCGATCCGGACGATGTCGCGGCCGTCGCCGTTGGTCGGCCGGAACCAGTGGAACCGGAGGGCCATCGATAGATACCTACTTTCCCGATAGGTTGAATATAACAGCCGCCATTCCCTGGGGCCCGACGAGGCCGGGGGCCGGCCGGGCGGTTAGCCCCTTCGCAGGTCCTGCTCCGCGGCGTATCGTCCCAACCATGAAGGTGCAGGAGATGCGCAAGCTAATTCGGATGCGGCCGATCGAGCTGGACGCCGCCCGGCGGCGGCTTGGCGCGTGCCACGACGTGGCTGACCTGCGGCGGGCAGCGAAGCGGCGGATCCCGAAGCCGGTGTTCGACTACGTGGACGGCGCGGCCGATGAGGAGATGGCGGTCGCGGCGAACGTGGCCGCCTTCCGCGCCTGGCGGTTCCTGCCGCGGGTGCTGACGGACGTGTCCGCCGCCGACACCTCCACCGCGATCCTGGGCACCACGGTCCCGGTGCCGCTGGCCCTGGGACCGATCGGCTACACCCGCATGATGCACCCGGACGGGGAATCGGGCGCGGCCCGCTCGGCGACCCGGCACGGGCTCCCGTACACGCTGTCGACGATGGCGGCGACCGGGATCGAGGACGTGGCCGCGGCGGCCTCCGCGCCGGGGCTCGGGTCGCCGGACCTGTGGTTCCAGCTGTACATCACCAAGAACCGGGCGCTGGCGCATGACCTGGTTGACCGGGCGGGCGGCAACGGGTACCGGGTGCTCGTGGTGACGGTGGACACGGTGGTGACCGGGAACCGCATCCGGGACAAGCGCAACGGGCTGTCAATCCCGCCCGAGCTGTCCCTGCAGACCGTGCTCCAGGTGGCGACCCGGCCGGGGTACTGGTACCGGCTGCTGTCCGGCCCGGCCCTGGACTACGCGAACTTCGCCGGGATGCCGCCGACGACCATCATGGGGACCGGTGAGCTGTTCGACCCCAGCATCAGCTGGGAGGACATCGAGGACCTGCGGTCGCGGTGGAACGGCAAGCTGGTCATCAAGGGGCCGCTCGGGGCGGCCGACGCGCGCCGGGCCGTAGACCTCGGCGCCGACGGGATCCAGCTGTCCAACCACGGCGGCCGCCAGCTGGATCGCACCGTGGCTTCCGTCGACTTGATCGCGCCGGTCCGCGACGCCGTTGGCCCGTCGGTCTCGCTGCTGGTGGACTCCGGCGTCCGCCATGGCGCGGACGCCGTGATCGCGCTGGCCCTGGGCGCGGACGCCGCCGTGCTCGGCCGCGCCTACGTCTACGGCCTGATGGCCGGCGGCGAGCGCGGCGTGGACCGGGCCATCGACGTGATCAGCGAGCAGTTCCGCCGCACGATGCAGCTGCTCGGCGTCTCCTCGGTCGCCGAACTCCGCAAGGGCGGCCGCGAGCTGCTGACCAAGGCATAACCGAGCGCGCCGCTAGCGCGCGGCGCGAGGCGAATGCGCGCTCGCGCCGGCGTCACCGGCGGGGCGGCAGGGGCGGGCGGCGCTTGGGGGGGCGGTTGCCGAGGTCCGGGACCGGGGCCGGCGGGCGCTGGGCAAGCGCGGCGATCGCCATGTCGACGGCCACCTCCAGCTGCGGGTCACGGCCGGCGGCCCACTCGTCGGGGGTGATGAGGACCTCGTGGTCGGGGTCGACGCCGTGGTTCTCCACCTTCCAGCCGTACTCGCCGAACCAGAACGCGTACCGGGGCACGGTGATCTGCGTGCCGTCGACCAAGGGCTTGTAGCCGTCGATGCCGATCACGCCGCCCCAGGTGCGGGCGCCGACGACCGGGCCAAGGCGCAGGATGCGGATGGCGGCGGTCACGATGTCGCCGTCGGAGCCGGCGAACTCGTCGGACAGGGCGACCACCGGCCCCCGGGGGGCATCTTCGGGGTAGCTCTCCGGCCTCAGGTAGCGGCCGTAGTCCCAGCCGATGATCCGGCGGGCCAGCTTCTCAACGATCAGCTGTGAGGTGTGCCCGCCGCGGTTGCCGCGCACGTCCACGATGAGCGCGTCGCGGCCCATCTCCGTCTTCAGGTCGCGGTGCAGGTGCGCCCAGCCCTCCCCCATCATGTCGGGGATGTGCAGGTAGCCGAACTTGCCGTCGGACCGCTCGCGGACGAAACGGCGCCGGCCGGCGACCCAGTCCTGGTAGCGCAGGCGGCGGTCGCTGTACAGCGGGACGACGACGACGCGCCGGGGCTTGGGCGGCTCGGCGGCGGCGTCAACGGCGCTGGTGGCGTCAGGGGTCTCCGCCTCGCCGGCCGGCGGCACGGAGTATCTCTTGCTGTTATCGGGAGTCTGCGTGGAGTCACCGGAGATGCCGCCGTCGCCTTCGACGGGATCGCCGTCCGCGGCGCCGGCGGCCTCGGGGGCCGCCGGGCGGATCGTCAGCTCCACCGGCTTGCCGGCGGTCGCGGCCAGCAGCGGCCAGGGGCCGCGAACCGGGTCGACCGGGCGGCCGTCCACCTCGGCGATCTCATCACCGGGCTTGATCGCCACGCCGGGGGCGGCCAGCGGCGAGCGCGCCAGCGGGTCCGACGACTCACCGGGCAGCACCCGGTCGACGAGCCAGCGCCCGTCCTCGGCGCGGACGACGTCCGCGCCGAGGAGGCCGACCGCGTTGCCGCGCGAGGCCTGGACGCGGAACTGCCCCGAGCCCGCCACGTACGCGTGCGACGTTCCGAGCTCGGCGACGACCTCCCACAGCAGGTCGGTGAACTCGGCGGAGGACCGGATCCGGGACAGCAGCGGCCGGTACTGATCCAGCACGCCGGCCCAGTCCACCTCCGACATGTCAGGTGCCCAGAAGTCGCGGGCGATGATCCGGCCCGCCTCCTCGAGGGCGTGCGCCCACAACCCGGCCGGGTCGGCCAGGTAGCGTGCCCGGGTCAGGTCCACGTTGATGACGTCGTCGCAGGAGCCGTTGTCGGACTTGCGGTCGGCGGGCACGATCCGCACGTCACCGCCATCGCCGATGGCCAGCCGGGCGCCGTCGCCGCTGACCTCGAACCAGCTGATCTCCGACGCCAGCGTCATCGTCTCGCGCTTCCGGAAGTCGAAGCGCTCAAGGGCGGGCCGGCGCCGGTCATCGTCGGCGTCAGCCGCGCCCTCGCCGAGCACGCCGGACAGCTTGCCGCGCATCCAGGCCAGGCCGCCCTTCACGGCGGCCAGGCCGTAGTACCGGCCCTCGTCAACCGGGACGCTGACGACCCGGGAGGAGATGCCATCGAGATCGACAGCAAGCCAGGGGCGTTCGGGTCCCTCCTTCGCTTCTGGGGGGTTAACCGGGCGGCCACCAGGGCGCGGGCCGAACGGGGAGAGGGTCTGGGCGGCCAGCGGCACCAGGTAGGGCCGGATGCCGAACGGGAAGGACAGGTCAAACGAGTGCGCGTCGTAGATCGGGTCAAAGGTACGGCGGGACAAGAACGCCAGGTACAGCCCGTCGAGCGTGAAGACGGGGTTGTAGTCGGCGAACCGGCCGTCCGTTACGTCGACAATTGTCGACCGGGGATCGAAGGGCGGCTCGTCTGTGTCCTCGGGAGCGGTGTCCTCGGGAGCGGTGTCCTCGGCGGCGGTGTTGTTGCCGGAGGCGTCCCCGGGACCCGGGTCCTCAGCGGCAGGGTTCCCAGCGGCAGTGTCCGCAGCGGCAGTGTCCGCAGCGGCGGTCTTGTCGGCCGCGATGTCGTCGGCCGCGGGGGAGGATTCCGCGGAAACGCCGTCGGGGGCCACGCCGTCGGGGACCCGCGCGGGCGTCGCTTCCTCCCCGGCCTGCGGACTGCCCGGCCTCGCGGGCGCTTCCTCGCTGACCTGCGGCTCTGCAGAGCCGTCCTCGGATTCCGCGGGCTCGCCGGAGTCCGCGTCCTCGGGGGTGATCCGGGCCATGCGGACGCGAGCCAGCGGCCGGGGGCCGGGCTGGGACCACGCGAGCCAGGCCGAGTCGGGCGACCAGGACAGGCCGCCGATCCGGCCATCGTCGGATACCGCCAGCTCCAGGACCTCGCCGGTCTCCACGGTGACGATCAGCAGCCGCCCGTCGTGGGCGGCGACCGCTACGTGCGCCCCGTCCGGGGATGGCACATGGCTGGCGACGTAGCCGAGCTCGCCGACGGCGATGCGGCGCGTCCCGGGCGTCTCGCCGGAGGCGTCGGCGATCTCCAGCGCGTCCTCGCCGTCGGCGTCAGTCACCCAGATGACCTTGCCCTCAGTGCCGAGGATGCGGGGCTCGCGGGCGCGGGCCTTCGGGTCGACCGACAGCGCCCGCGCGGGGCCGTCGGCGTGGGTCAGCCAGTGCACGGTGCCGCGCACCTCCACCACGCTGGCCTGGCCGCTCTCGTCGGGCATGAACTCGCCCAGGTGGTCGGCGGCGCTGATGATGCGCGCGGCGCGGGCGGCGGAGGCGGAGCCGAGGCGGAAGTCGAGCTTGCGAGGCTCGGCGTCGTCGAGGCTGTCGAGGATCCAGATGTCGCCGGCCACGTGGTAGACGATCCGCCGTCCGTCCGTCGCGGCGTTGCGCGCGTAGAAGGCGTCGTGGTCGCTATGCCGGCGCAGGTCGCTGCCGTCCAGCGCGCACGAGTAGAGGTTGCCGGTGCCCTCATGGTCGGCGAGGAACGCCAGCCGGCCCCCGATCAGCATCGGGCTGGAGACCTGGCCGTCCAGGTCGGCCAGGACCCGGCCGAACATCGGGTCCTCGGCGGTCGCCGTCCACAGCCGCCCGGCGGTGCCGCCCCGGTAGCGCTTCCAGTACGCGGGCTCGCGGTCCATCCTCCCGGTAAGGAGGGCGGCGTTCTTGGCGGCGTCGCCGCCGTCAGCGCCGAGCGCCAGGTCGGCGACCGGGCCATAGGGGAGCCGGCGCGGCGGTCCGTCCAGGGGCACGGCGTAGGCCCAGCTGTATTGCCGCGCGGGCTGGCCGACCGCGGAGATGGCCAGCACCTCGGAGTCGCTCAGCCAGCCCGCGGTGCGGGTCTGCAAGTCGCCCCAGTACGTGAGCCGGCTGGCACCGCCGCCCTCGGCGTCGATCGTGTACACCTCCGGGTCACGGTCTCGCCAGCTCGTCCAGGCGACCTTGTGGCCGCTGGGCGAGAAGCGGGGATAGCTCACGCCCGCGCCGTCCGCGGACAGCTTCCAGGCCCGCCCGCCGGCGGCGGGGGCGAGCCAGACGTCATCTTCGGCGGTAAAGGTGAGGAGATCACCGTGAATATGCGGGTAACGGAGGTAACCGGCTGATGTCACGCGGTACATCCTAGGTGGTCACAGGGGTCGTCTCCGCCGGGCCACACGGGTTTGATAGGGCGCCTTCGCGATCGCCTGGACTGAGCCAAGCGCGGCCGGAACGACCAAGCGCAGCGAGGGAGGGCGATCGCGCATAAAAGGCGCCTGTATCGGGGGTTCCGGGAGTCGCTCCCCCGGAAGATCACAGCCAGCCGCGCTCGCGGGCTATGCGGAGCGCCTCGGCGCGGTTGCGGGCACCGGTCTTCTGGATGCACGCCGACAGGTAATTGCGGACGGTCCCCTCCGACAGGTACAGCTTCCCGGCGATCTCAGCGATCGTCGCGCCCTCGGTGGCGGCCGCGAGGACGTCGCGCTCGCGGGGGGTCAGCGGGCTGGAGCCCTCGGCGAGCGCCGCGGCGGCCAGGTCCGGGTCGATGACGCGCTGGCCGTCGAGCACCTTGCGGATCGTCTGCGCGAGCTTGCCGGCCGGGGAGTCCTTGACGATGAACCCCGACACGCCGCTTTCCATGGCGCGGCGCAGGTAGCCGGGGCGGCCGAAGGTTGTCAGGATCACGATCCTGGTTCCCGGCGAGTGCCGCCGCAGTTCGGCGGCGGCGGTCAGGCCGTCCATGCCCGGCATCTCGATGTCCAGCAGGGCGACGTCGGGCCTGGCCTCCAGCGCCGCCCGGGCGACCTCGTCGCCGCGGCCGACCTGGACGACGACCTCCATGTCGTCCTCGAACGACAGCAAGGCGGCCAGCGCCTCCCTGATCATGGCCTGGTCCTCGGCCAGCAGTACCCGGATCACCAGATCACGCTAGCGCCCGGCCCGGGTGCGAGCCGGCGGCGGTGTCCGGCGGGGCGGGCGATTCCGGCTCGGCGGCCCGCGAGCGCTCGGCCGGCTGCCCCGGATCCCCCGCGGGCACCACGGCCAGGAGGCGGAATCCGCCGGGGCCGGGGCGGATCTCCAGCGTGCCGCCGACCGCGCACAGCCGCTCGGACATCCCGCGCAGCCCGGTACCCCCGGCGGCGGGCAGGCCATCATCGGCCGTGGGCCCCGCGCCCGCCCCGTCATCCCGCACTTCCAGGGACAGTTCATCGCCCCGGCGGGCCAGGCGCATCCAGCAGTCATGGGCACCGGAGTGGCGGATGACGTTCGTCACCGCCTCGCGCAGGCACCAGGCCAGCGCCGCCTCGGCGTCGGCGTCTACCCGTCCGGACAGCAAGGTGAGCGCGTCGTCATCGCGGGGGGTGATCCCGGCGGCCTCCAGGGCCGCGCGGGCGGTGATCACCTCCACCGCCAGGGTGGGCCGCCGGTAGCCGCTGATCGCCTCCCGGATGTCGTGCAGCGTGCGGCGGCTGACGTCGGCGACCTGCAGGATCTCGTCCCGGGCGCGGTCGCGATCCGGCCCCGGGGGCAGCCGGTCCAGCAGCCGGGCGGCCAGGTCGGACTTCAGCGTGATCATGGACAGCGACTGCCCGGTCAGGTCGTGCATGTCGCGGGCCAGCCGCAGTCGTTCCTCGCTGGCCGCCAGCCGGGCGACGGTCTCGCGGGCCAGGGTCAGGTCCCTGGCTAGCTCGATCTGCCGGCGAAAGCCGATCATGGCCAGGCCCACCAGCACCGTCGGCAGCAGCGTGACGCCGAAGTCAACGATGCCGTCCCCGCTGGCCACCGTCGTGACGATATAGCAGGCGACCACCGCCCCGATGACGCGCAGGGCGATCCGCGGCGGGCGGATCGTGAGCCCGGCCGCTGACGCGACGAAGATCCACGAGCCGTTCCCGTGGTAGGCCCACGTGATCGCGGCGGCCAGCGCGAACAAGGTGACCATCGCGGCCCGCGTCTGGCTGACCGGCCGGTCCCAGAAGGACACGACCACGATGTACGTCACGCAGAAGGCCGCGATGAGCATCATGCCGCTAGCGGCGTACGCCCAGCTGTGGTGCTTGTCGAACAGCGCGGAGGCCGGCTGGATGAGGTACAGCAGCCAGATGCCGGAAAAGAAGCCCCTCCAGATTCGCGCGCGCCAGGACTGGGAGCCGGGCACGCCGTCCCAGCCGCCGCTCCGGCAGGCCACCCGCCGACCGGCCCGCAGGACCCGGGCAGGCCAGGTGCCGGTCAGGCTCGGCCGCGCCGCCTGACCGGCACCCGCCCTGGTACCGGAATCCGTCACGCTCACATGCTCTCAGCCGTGGATCGCACCGCGAGGACCGCCAGCCCGAGGAAGATCGCGAACCAGGCCACGATGCCAATCACGTATGCCGCATTGACAGTACCTGAACCGAGCACGTCGGTGCTGATCCGCACGACCTGATAGGTCGGCGTGAACTTGGCGAAGTCTTGCATCCCGCCGCTGAGCGGGAACCACAGCCCGCCGAAGATGGAGAAGGCGAAGAACACCACCAGCGCGATCGGCTGCACCGAGTCGGGGTTGAACCGGTACCCGATCGCCACCGCCAGGGCCGCGAAGATGAACGTGCCGAACCAGATCGCGACCGCGATCACGATCCAGCGCCACAGCGGCATGTTCACGCCGCCGTAGGCGCTGCCGAGGATGAAGACCAGCGCGATCGCGGGCACCGACGTCACCATCGAGGCGATGAGCTTGGCGACCACGTACGAGTTGGCCGGCAGCGGGGTCAGCCGCAGCTGCCGGATCCAGCCGTCCTTGCGCTCTTGGGAGATGCGGATCACGTTGTTGTTGAACGCCCCGCTCAGCGCCCCGAACGTGGCCATCGCCACCATGTAGAACGCCTTGAAAGCGACGCCGTAGGAGGTCGCGTTCTGCTTGCCGACGGCCAGGTAGAGCAGGACCGGCAGCCCGACCGTGAAGATCAGGTACCGCCGGTTGCGGCGCAGCCGCCGGATCTCGGCCCCGGCCAGCGCGAGGGTGCCGTTCACGTCAGATCATCTCCTTCGCCGGCTCGCCGGCCGCGTCAGCGTCGTCTTGGGAAGTGATGGCGATGAAGGCCTGCTCCAGGCCCAGGCTCGCCACCTCGATCTCATGCGGCCGGTACCCGGCGTCCAGGACCGCGTACAGCGCCGCGTCGGAGTCGGTCACCTGGAGCTGGACGAAGTCGCCGCGGACCTCCAGGTTGACCAGCCCCGGCAGCCGGAGCAGGAAGGCCTCGTCCACCGCCGGGAGCCGGAACGCCAGCCGGCGGGCGCCGGCCCGTTCCTTGATCTCATCGGGCGTGCCGTCGGCCAGCAGGCGGCCGCGGTTGATCACCAGGATCCGGTCCGCGGCGTGGTCGGCCTCTTCGAGGTAGTGGGTGGCGAACAAGACGGTGCGGCCCTCGGCCGCCTCGGCCTTCATGTTCGCCCAGAACAGCCGCCGCGTCTCCACGTCCATCGCCGTCGTCGGCTCGTCGAGGACGATCAGCTCCGATTCGCCGATGATCGCCAGCGCGAACCGGACCCGCTGCGTCTGCCCGCCGGACAGCTTGTCCACCCGCTGGTCGGCGATCTCGGCGATGCCCGCCCGGCGCATGGTGATGTCCACCGCCACCGGGCGGGGGTGGAACCCGGCGACCAGGGTGACCAGCTCCCGCACGGTCACCTCGGGCATCAGCCCGCCGGACTGGAGCATCGCGCCGACCCGGCCGGATTTCACCGCGTGGTAGGGATCCTGGCCGAACATCGTGATCTTCCCCGCCGTCGGCTTGCGCAGCGCCAGCAGCATGTCCAGTGAGGTGGACTTGCCCGCGCCGTTCGGCCCGAGGAGGGCGACGGTCTCGCCCCCGCGCAGCTCCAGGCTGAGACCGTCCACCGCCTTCAGGGCCCCGTAGTGCTTGCTCACGTTGTCGAATGTGACAATCGGTGCGCCATAACCCGTAGTCATAGGGAAATATCATCACCGCGCAGCCTGCGCGGTAAGTGAAGGCTCTCAGCAGTCACCCATGACAATTGTCATGAACGTGATTGCCCGTTTGATTACCGGCCGGCCGCGTAGCCCTGCATGCCGCGCGGGTTGGCGGCCGCCCGCAGGACGCCCTCGTGCCGGGACACGGCGCTGACGCGGCCCAGCGACCAGGCCGGCTGCACCGCCACGTCGTGCCCGCGCTCGCGCGGCTCCTCGATGACCTCCGGGCTGAACCGCGACTCGATGTCCAGCCGCCGCGGCTGCGCCTCGCGCGGGTAGAACGACGACGGCACGTGCGCGGAGTGGAAGGCGGGGAAGTCGATCGCCTGCTGCAGGTTCATCCCGTGGTGGACGTGGCGCAGGAAGAAGTGCAGCGTCCACTGGTCCTGCTGGTCCCCGCCGGGCGTGCCGAACGCCAGGTACGGCGACCCGTC
>JAICUO010000010.1 GCA_025935815.1 Streptosporangiaceae bacterium | reverse complement strand
TGGTCGCCCGCGGGATGTCCAACGCCGAGATCGGCGCGCGGCTCCACCTGGCCGAGACCACGGTGAAAAGCCACGTGCAGGGCATGCTGGGCAAGCTCGGCGTGCGCGACCGCCTTCAGGCCGCGGTCGCCGCCTACGATGCCGGGCTGGTGCGGCCGCGCGGATCCTGACCACAGGGCCTGGCCGTGATTAGCCGAATCGCTCCCGCGCGAGCGCCGCGCCCTGTGCGAGCGCGGCGAGCTTGCCGTAGGCAACCTCCCGGCGCATCGGCGCCATGCCGCAATTGGTGCTGGCGATGATCTTGTCCCGTGGCACGTAGTGCATCGCTTCGCCGATCACGGCCGCCACCTGCTCGGGCGTTTCCACCTCGTTGGTCGCGACATCGATCACGCCCACCTGAACGTCCTTGCCGTCGAGGAGCCGCAGCAGGCTCATCGGCACGCGCGAATTGCGGCACTCGACCGAGACCTGACCGATGCGGCTTCGCGCGAGTGCTGGAAAGATCTCCGCGTACTGGCGCCATTCGCCGCCGAGCGTCGCCTTCCAGTCGATATTGGCCTGGATGCCATAGCCGTAGCAGATGTGGACCGCGGTGGTGCAGCCGACTCCCTCGATCGCGCGGTGCAGCGCCTCGATGCCCCAGTCCTTGACCTCCGCCATGTACACGTTGAACGCCGGCTCGTCGAACTGGATGACGTCGACGCCGTCGGCGGCGAGCGCGCGCGCCTCGGCGTTGAGGAGGCTGGCGAACGCCATCGCCATCGTCGCCCGGTCGCCGTAATGGGCGTCCGCCACGGTGTCGACGATGGTCATCGGGCCGGGGAGGGTGATCTTGAGCTTGCGCCCGCTATGGGCGCGCGCGAGTTGCGCCTCGGTCGCGTGCACGCGGCCCGTGAGGCGAAGCTCACCGGTGACCTGCGGCACCACCGCCTTGTAGCGGCCGGCGCGAATGCCGATCTCGACCTTGTGCGCGAAGTCGATGCCGTCAACGAACTCGACGAAGCCGTGCACGAAGTGCTGCCGAGACTGCTCGCCGTCGGTCACGACGTCGATGCCGCAATCCTCTTGCTGCTTGAGGGCGAGCAGGGTGGCGTCGCACTTGGCGCCCTCGAGCTCGGCGCCGGTGAGCCGCCAGGGCGCCCACAGGCGGTTCGGCTCCGCGAGCCAGGCCGGCTTCGGCAGGCTGCCGGCGATGGTGGTGTCGAACATCGCTTCCTCCGCCCGGGTTCTTGCGCACCACCATACGCGTCAGGGCGGCTTCCGGCTCGACGCGAATGGTCATGGCAGGTGCCGGGTGAGGACCAGGCGTGCCTGGAGCAGGAAGCCGCCGCCCTCGGGGGTGCTGGTCGCCATCTCGCCTTCGTACAGCCTGACGCGCTCGCGGATCCCGACGAGCCCGTGGCCACTGCCGTTGCCGGGCGCGCAGCCCCGGCCGTCGTCTCGCACCTCAATGCTCAGCTGATCGGGGGCGTAGTGCAGCGATACCTCGGCTTGGGTGGCGTTGGCGTGCTTGAGCGCGTTGGTGAGGCCCTCCTGAACTATCCGGTACGCGGAGATGTCGACGCCGCCCGGCAGCGGGAAGCGATCGCCGGCGATGCGCAGCCGGACAGGCAGCCCGGCGCGCTCGACGTCTTCGAGGAGCCTGTCGAGACGGTCGAGGCCTGGCTGCGGCGCCAGCTCGACGCCGCCGCGGTCTTCACGTATGGCGTCCAGCAGGTGACGCATGTCCATCAGAGCGGTGCGCCCGGTCTGCTCGACATCCCACAGGGCGTTCTTGTGCTCGGAATGTGCTGCTGGGAGCCCGTGCCGCACGGCGCCGACCTGCAAGACCATGACGCTGACGGCGTGGGCGATGGTGTCGTGCAGCTCGCGCGCGATCCGAACCCGCTCCTGCGCCGTCGCCAGGCACGCGGCGCCTTCGCGCTCTCCCTCGGCGCGAACCGCGCGTTGTTCTGCTGCCTCGGCATGCTGGGCGCGTTGCTGCAAGGCGAAGCCCGCGCCCCAGACGATCGCGAACAGGAGCGGGGTGAAGATGAGGTCGCTGCGGGCGTGGCCGGGGTTGTTGTCGGTCACGATCACCGCCCCGCAGGTCACGATGGCCAGGCCAAACTGCGCCCGAAGGCTGTCGCCGAGATTCCCCAGGAGGAACGCGGCGATCATCCCGGCGATGACCGCGCTGGCCGGCATCACGACAAGCAGCCCGTCGACGAAGGAGGCCGCGGCGGCCACCAGCCAGACTGCCGCAGGCGCGGAGAACGGGAAGCGGCGCCGGGCGAGGAGGGGCAGTACCACCAGCGCGATTGTTGGCACAGCAAACCATGGATCCGGGTGTGGCGGGTGCCGCAAGTGGTGCCCGACCGCGAGCTCGACCGCGCTCTCGACCGCTACGATCACGCTGAGGATGTCGAGCGCGAACCGGCGCCCCAGTGGCCCGAGTCGTTCCATGGAAATGAACGTAAGCCGCTTTCGCCCCGGGCCGCCTCCTACTTAAGTAGGAGGCGGCATCGTCGGCGGGCAGGATCGCAAATACTGCCTTCCGACGATGCCGGCCGAGGCTCGCCAACCATACGTTGTGGCCATGAATCCCGTTAGGAACCGGCCGGCTGCCGGATCCCCCGCGACACGAGGGTCCGGCGCGGCGGTCGCTCTGGTGGATGTCCGCAAGGTTTATGGCCGAGATGATAGAGCGGTCGTCGCCCTCGACAGCGTCAGCGCCGCACTCTCCTTGGGGTCGTTCACCGCGATCATGGGGCCATCGGGCTCGGGTAAGAGCACATTCCTGAACGTGGCAGCGGGCCTGGACCGGCCCACCTCCGGAAGCGTCGTCCTCGGCGACACCAGCCTGGAGCAGCTCAGCGAGCGTCAGTTGACGATCCTGCGCCGTGAGCGGGTCGGGTTCATATTCCAGGCTTTCAACCTGCTGCCATCGCTCACCGTCGCCCAGAACATCGCGCTGCCGCTGCGCTTGGGCGGTCACCGGCCACGACGCTTGGCCGTTCGCGAGATCGCCGCGCGGGTCGGGCTGGAGAACCGCCTTCGCGACCGGCCCGCGCAGCTCTCCGGCGGCCAGCAACAGCGGGTCGCGATCGCCCGGGCCCTCATCACCCGGCCAGAGGTGGTATTCGCCGACGAGCCAACAGGGGCGCTGGACACCCGGACCGGGCACGAGGTGCTCTCGTTGCTTCGCGAGGTGGTCAACCAGGACCGGCACACGGTGGTGATGGTCACCCACGACCCGGTGGCGGCGGCGTATGCCGACCGCGTCATGCTGCTCGCCGATGGCCGGGTGGCCGGGACGCTCGACGCTCCCAGCGCCGACGAAGTCGCGCGACGCCTCGCGCACCTGGGGGCCTGAGCGATGTTGCGTCTCGCCGCGGTCAGCGCTCGCGGCCGCCTCGGCACGTTCACCGGCGCGCTGATCGCCCTCTTCGCCGCGGCCGTGCTCTCGATGGCCTGGGGCATGCAACTCGAGTCCATCCTGCGGACCCATTCGCCCATCGAGCGCTACGCCGGCCCGGTGGCGGTCGTCACCGGGCAGCAGGAGGCCGGGGGCAGCCACCGTGTCCTCCTCGGCGAGCGCGCCCGGGTGAGCGCCGGGCTCGCCGCGCGGCTGGCGGCTGTGCCCGGGGTCCAGGCGGCGATCGGCGACGTGTCGGTTCCCGCCCTGCTCGGCGACAGGACGGTCGTCGCCCACGGCTGGAGCAGCGCCGCCCTGACGCCGTACGTCCTGACTGCCGGACGGCCGCCCGCCGGCCCCGGTGAGGTCGTCGCCGGCTACCCGGCCGCGCTCGGTACGCGACTGCTCCTCGCGGCCACCGAGCCCGCGCGCACGGTCACGGTGGTCGGCGTCGCCCGGCCCCGCCACCCCGTCTCCGCGCAGGCTGCGATCTTCCTGACCGACGCGGAGGCAACCCGGCTGGCCGGCCACCCCGGCCTTGTCGACGCGATCGGCGTGCTCGCCGCCCCGGGCTTCGACGTCTCGCGCCTGCGCGCGGCCGCCGGCGGCGCGCAGGTGCTGACGGGCAACGCGCGCGGGGCGGGGGAGTATCCAGAGCTTGCGCGCGCCCGCACGGTCCTGATCCCGGTCACGGCGGCGTTCGGCGGGCTGGCGATGTTCATCGCGCTGTTTGTCGTGGCCAGCACGCTGGGACTGTCGATACAGCAGCGTGAACGCGAGATCGCGCTGATGCGGGCGGTGGCGGCGACGCCCGGTCAGATCCGGAGCATGATCGCGTGGGAGGCGGCGATCGTCGCGCTGGCCGGCTCGGCGGCCGGGATCTGGCCCGGGATCGTGCTGGGCCGGGCGCTCGCGGACGCGCTCGTGCGCCACGGCATCGCGCCGCCGAACTACGCCCTCCACTACGACTGGCTGTCCGCGGCCGCCGCCATCGGCGGCGGAGTCGCCGCCGCGCTGCTCGCGGTGCTGGCCGCCGGGCGGCGTGCCGCCCGGGTGCCGCCGACGCTAGCACTCACCGACGCCACGGCCGAGCCACGGCTGCTAGGACCCGGGCGGGTCATCGGCGGGCTGATCGCGCTGGCCGGCGCGGTCCCGCTGTTCGCGGTCTCGGCCACCACCACCGACCCGCAGACAGCAGCGCCGACATCAGAGATCGACGCGATCTTCCTTGTGGTGGCGGCCGCCTTCTTGGGTCCGGTGGCGGCGTACGCGGTCGCCCGGCTGCTGGCGCCGGCGCTCACGGCGCTCTCACCCGTAGGCGGGTTCCTCGCCTGCGCGAACCTCGGCGCCGCCACCCGGCGCTTCTCCTCGGCCACCACCCCGCTGGTGCTCAGCGTCGCCCTCAGCGGCACCATCTTCTTCGGCTCGACAACCATCGAACACGCCACCAGCCAGCAACAGCGCACGGCGCTGACCGGCCAGCTCGCCATCACCAGCGCCGGGCCGGGACTGCCGGGCACCGCGCTGGCGGACGCGCGCGCCACGCCCGGAGTTCGTTCGGCGGTCGCGCTGACGTCCACGACACTCGGTCCCTGCCTGGGCGTCCCCAATAACATCGTCTCCGCTCAGATCCTCACCGGAGGGCCCGGCGGCGGCCTCGATGTCGGCGTGATCGCGGGATCCCTCAGCGGCCTGCACGGCGACGCGATCGCACTCGGGCGGCACCGCGCCGACGCCGTTCACGCCCGGATCGGCGGCCGGGTGGCGGTCACGCTGGGCGACGGCACTCAAACTCAAGCCACCGTGGTCGCCATCTACACCCGCGACCTGGCATTCGGAGACGCCCTGCTCGCCCCCGAGCTCGCCAGCGGTCACCAGACCACCCCGCTGCTCAACGAAATCCTCATCCAGACTGACCAGCCAGCGACCGGAGTGGCCGGGCGCCTGCGGGCGCTGGGTCATCGGTACCCCGGACTCCAGGTGGGCGACAGCGCCTCGCTCGTCACCGCGAACGCCGCCAATGACGAGCTGAACAACTGGCTCGGACCATTCTTTGTCGCCATGATCTTCACCTTCACGTCAATCGCGGTTCTCAACACGCTGATCATGATCGCGCTGCGGCGCCGCCGCGAGCTAGCGCTCCTGCGGCTCACCGGTGCCACCGCGGGCCAGGTCCGGGCGATGGCGCGCTGGGAGGCCACGCTGATCATCGTCATCGGCCTCGGCATCGGGCTGGCGATCACGGCCACCGCGCTGCTGCCACTTAGCCACGCGCTCACGGGAGGCTTGCGTCCCTACGCGCCGGCCGGCTGGCTCGCGGCGATCCTCGGCTCCTCGGCGCTCCTGGCCCTGGTAGCCCTCTCAGTGCCAACGCGGCGGGCGCTGCGCACGCGGCCAGTCGAGGCGATCGGAACCCGCGAGTAGCCCCCTGTGGCGGGGGGGGGGGGGGGGGCCCCGGACGGCCCCCCGCCGGGGCCGGCGGGCGGACCGCGCGCCCGAGGGGCCGCCCCCGGAGACCGGACCGCCCGGGGGCGCGGCCGGGGCGCGGGCCCCGCGCGTCTGCGGGCCCCCCCCCCGCGCCCGCCCCGGCGGGGGGGGGCGTCTGCGTCCCCCCCCCCCCCCCCCCGCCCCGGTGGCGCCGCCGAACTCCTCGCGTGCTTAACGGCGCAACCGGTCCTTCAGGGCGATCAGGCCTCGGCGCTGGCGCTCTGCACGCAGCCGCCGCCGGTTAGGGCGAAGTCCTGGTTGCTGAATTCCTCCTGGGTCAGGAAATGGGAGCCATTGATCGTCTGGTTGAAGAGGTGCCCGGCCGTCCCCTGCGTCGCGCCGAAGACGAAGGCGCACTCGTCGCCATTCTCGAAGCCACTGGAGTCGAACCATCCGGTCGCGGTGTCGGGGTCGGTAATCGCCTCGTTGACCTCGTGGCTGGTGGGGCTAATCTCGACGTCGGCGTCGGGGTTATTGTTCGGCGACTCGACCACGCCGAAGTTGGCCTCGGTACCGCAGGTGAACCCGATGCTGGACTGGTAGATCGGGAAGGGCATGTTCGCATAGATGGAAGTGCCCGTGGCCTCGCTGTGGTACGCGCAGAAGGCCGCGCTCGGCTGGTGGTTGATCGTGCAGGCGTTAGCTGAAGTGGTCGTCGAGCCGGCGTTGAAGCAGGACTCGACCGCCTTGGGCAGGAACAGCACGTAGATGTGCGAGAGGTTGTGCGCCAGGCCGCTGGTCGCGGTGGCGACCTGAGCCTGCAGCTGGGCATCATCGAGGCAGGCGTTGTAGCCGGTGCCGTCGGAGTAGATGTTCCTGGTGTCATTGCGGGCCACCCGGCAGCCGCTCGTCGGCAGCGCGCGGGTGTCGTTGATGGCGGCGCCGACAGTGACGTTGTAGTGGATCTGCCCGTTAGTGCCGGAGTACTCGTTCGCGACCGAGTACACGTTGGTGTTCTGGCCGCTCGCCGCGGCCACGGCATTGAGGTAATTGGTGATGACCGTCTTGTAGGCAGCCGCCATCGAGTGACCCGACGGATTCCAGAAGACCGGCGTGATGACCAGGGGACTGCTCGATGGCGTCATCATCACCGGGCCACCATGGAAGATCAGTGGCGGAGTGCCGCTGGCGGGGTCGCTGGCGATGTGGACTGGCTTGCTCGCCGGGCTCGCTGCCTTGACCACATTGCTCGTGCAGGGGCCAATCGCGGGGACGATCCCGGCGATGTGACCGACGCGGGGCTGCTGTGAGCAGGCTTTCGGCGGCGCCGCAGCCGCGTGCGCCGTCATGGGGGTCGCCATCGCGAGCAGGCCCCCTGCGGTCAGGATCAGGGCCGCGCCAAGGCGCCATTGCTTGTGTGCGTTCTTCATCGCTTCCCTCTGCTATAGGCGGGCATCCAGCCTGTTTACCGGAGGTACCCGCCACGAATTACCTGAATTTGAACATACGCTTCCGCGCAATAACGGACAACAGTGCCGCGTGATTATGAACATTCTCGGACTTCGTTCAGAGTGGCCGATGCCGAGGTCACCTGGCCAGGAGGCGGTCGCGGCCGGAATGCGGCACTCGCCGCGGATGAGATTCTCGCGAGGGTGTGGTCTTTTCAGGCGTGGAGCGTGGTCTTTTCAGCAGGCGCAGCGGCGGAGCCGCCCGCAGCGAGCAGGTACGCTAAAGATCGCTGATTGCCCAGGAAACTGCACGTCAGAGGCCATGGATACAGTTCTGTGCCCAGCACGCCCGGGCAACGGGCTAAAGCTCAGGCACCGCCCTTCCGTTACCGCGGCTCCTCCTTGGCCTTGACGAGGATCCGCGACGATATCAGCATTGGTCACAATGGAACATAGTCGCCCGAGTCTCAACGTCCGCCGGGCTACTTTCGGTGCTACTCGGTGCCGGCTCACCCGTCTGTCTGCGCAGGGGTTCTTCATGCCCATGAGATCCGTGCTGCCCATCGTTGCTGCTTGCCTCACCGGCATGGCCCTCGCCATCCCGAACGCGCCCACCGCGTCAGCGGCAGTTAGCAGGGCGTCAGCGGCAGTCAGCAGGGCGTCAGCGGCAGTCGACAGGCCGTCGGCGCCCGCCGGGAGCACCGTCAGCGCACGCGGCACGGTCAAGCCGGCGGTCGCCTACTCGCACCTGGGACTTCCCGGGGGCGGATGGGCCTTGGTCTACTCCGACGGGATAGCCGAAGTCCACCGGGGCAACCGCACCGAGGTCACGCACGTGCCGCTGACCAGCCCGGACGAGGGGGGCATCGCAGCCGCCGGTGTCGGCGCCGGCGACCTGCCGCCGGCCGGGACGCTGATATCTGACCTGCTCAGCACCCCGGCGCAGCCCTTCCTGGCGGGCCAGGTGGTCGTGGTCTACGCCGGCACCGTGACCGCCGCCCCGGTCACCGTGAGCGCCGCCACGCTGCGCTCGCGAACGCCGGCCTACTCCAGCTCAGCGGCGCTCAACCGCCTCCTGGACCGCCTCGGCGTGGACCGGGCGCGGCCGATGTTCCCCGGCGCAGCGCAGCGGCGCGCGTTCGCGGGCATGCGGACGGCGGCGCAAGCGCGCATTGGCAGGCCGTTGCTCGACTTCGGCAACGCGGCGGTGCTGCACGTGACGGGCGCGTCGGTCGCCCGCGCCGTGGCCGACCTGCGCGGCAGCCCGGACGTCGCGTACGCGGAGCCGGACTGGACCGTGAGCACGTCCAGCCTCCCGCCGTCCCCGGTGCCGCCCGCGCTGGCCGCCTCGGCCAGGCTGGACGCCGCCCGCGGGCCGGAAGGCCCCGCCGTGGCCGCCGCGGGCGTGCCCGGCAACTTCGCGCTCGCCTCCAGCGCGCAGAGCCTGCTGAACCGGCCGGGAGTGGACGCGGTACCGGCGTTCGCGGACCTTGCCCGTTACCGTCAGCTGCCCGGCCAGGGCGAGATCGTCACGAACGTGTCGCTGGGCACGCTCGACGATGCGTCCGCCGCCGACCGCCCCGCCGATGCCTGCAGCTCCTTCGTCCAGGCCTTCGGCCCCACGACCATCGTCGCCGGCGGCCAGCGGTACCTTGACTGGCCGTCGATGCCGCTGATCCCCACCTACACAGCCCGCGGCGATGCCACCCTCGACCCGGCCGGCGAGGCCTGCGGCGACGACCCGCAGCTAACCGAGGTCGGGCTGGACTTCTCGATGATGACGCCGCTGCCCCACGACCAGCAGCGACCGGGCGAGGCCGGCAGCGGGCTGACCGACCTGCTCGGCATCGCGCCGGGCGCCAGCTACCGCCTGGTCGTCCCGGCCACGCCGGGCGGCGCGATCAGTGACGTGGACGCCGCCTTCCTCGCGGCGGCGCGGCAGGTCCCGAGGCCGGACGTGATCACCGCGAGCCTTGACTTCGGCACCGACCAGCTGGGCTTCTCAACCCGCTACCTGGAGGACGACCCGGTGACCGAGTCGGTCATCGCCTCGATCGTCAACTCCGGCATCGTGGTGACCGTCTCGGCCGGTGACGGGCTGCGCACGAGCACCAACGCGGCGGTGCCGCCGTCCGGTGGGGCGACCGCGACCAACGTCGCGGCCAGCGCGAAGGACGCCAGCGATCTCAATGACGTGTTCTTGTCCGGGGCGCCGTCGGCCGACCCGGACTCCGGCTCGGTCGACGTTGGCGGCTCGACGCTCGACGACATCTTCGCCGCGCCGCCGGGCAACCCCGCGAACGCGGCCGTGGCCTACCTCCACGCGTTTCCCGCGACCCGGTTCACCGGGGGCCGGCTGTACGCCAGCGGCTTCGGATCGCGCGTGGACGTCTCGGCGCCCGGTGACAACGTACTCAGCTTCTCGCACCCGTTCGGCGGCGCCGCGGACGCGGTGACCGTTGGCGTGGAGGGCGGCACCTCGGCGTCGGCCCCGGAGACGGCGGCTGCGGCGGCCGTGATCTTGCAGGTCGCGCGGCTGACCGGGAACCGGACGGCCGGGCAGTCGCCTTGGTCGGTCCGGTCGTTCCTGGAGCAGACCGGGACGCCGCTGGGACCGCTGCCCGAGGCGGACCGCCCGGTCCGCGTGGGACCCCAGGTCGATGTCGGCCGGGGGGTGGAGACGCTGCTCGCGCGGGCGGGCATGGCTGCCGTGCCCGGCGTGGCGCGGGTGGCCGTTGAGCAGCGGCAGCAGCGAAGCGCGCTCGGCGGGTCGATCCTGACCAGCACCGACCCGGCGAACATCGCCCTGGCCGGCATCGCCTCGCACGAGCTGATCACCATCGCGCCCGACTGGACGGGCCTGGCGCCGGGCGCCGGCCAGGTCGCCTACACGCTTGCCGGGCCGGGCGGCCAGGTGCTCGCGCGCACGCCCTGGGCGCGGCTGCGGCCGTCGGCCATCCTGGCCTCAGCGGGGCAGCCGCTGGAATCGGCGTCACCTCGAAGCGTCACGCTGACGTACACGGCGAGCCGGGAACGCGTGATGCTCGCGTCGGCGACGCTCACGCTGACGTTCGGGCCGTGGGACGGGACGACGCCCAGCGTGGCGGCCCCCCTCGCCCCGGCCGTCACGAGCGGCCCCGAAATCCCCGTGCGCTACAACCTGGCGGGCCTGTCCGCTACGGGGAGCCCGACGCTCGTCGTCTCGTATCCCGGACGCATCGACCCCGCCACCGGAACCTTCTTCGGCGTGGCGTACAGCGTGCCGCTTACCGCCCCCAGCGGGACAGTCCTGGTGCCCGCCAGGCGGCTGCCGGGCGCTGGCATCTACGGGATCGGCATCCAGGCCAGCCCGGGCGGGGCCAGCTCGGTTAATTACTCCACGTACGCGTTCGTCCGCCTGTCGCCCGCGGGGACCGCGCGGCCGGCCGTCCCGGCGCTCAGCGCCCCCGCTAGCGGAGCCGGCCCTACCGGGAAGGCGCACCTGCTGGAAATTCCCTACCGGGGGAACTTCCGGCTCAGCTACGACGTGCGCGCCGTGCCGGGTGCGACCGCCGCTGTCGCGGAGGTCAGCGCGCCGGGACCAACGACGTTCAACAACGAGGACACGTTCAACAACCCGAACGGCAACCAGCGCGACGCCAACGGGCAGGACCGCGGCTCGGTGGCCTACCTCAAGCTGGCGGGCACGCATGGCACGGTCACCCTCAACGGCGCCGCGATCGGCCTGGTGCCGACGATGTTCCACGCCATGCGGATCCTGGCGACCGGGGAGCCCCGGGGCCGCCCCGGCGGCGTGATCGGCGCGGCCAGCGATGTCGTGACCATCACCATGGACGGCGTCGCGGCGGCCGACGGCGGCGCCGTGACCAACGGCTTCGGCGTGGACGAGTCGGGAGACGACGGGTTCATCACGTCCGACGGCGGCCCGGCGGCCAACTCGGTCCAGACTTTCAGCCAGGCCACGGCCGCGACATCGACCATCGCGAGCTCGGCCGCCGGCAGCTTCGAGACGACCGGCGCCGCCTGCCCGGGCATCGTGGTCGGCGACACCGGCCTGTATGCGGGGGTGACGTCCGCGAGCGAGGCATTCCACTTGATCAGTCCGGTCGCAACGAGAGCTGGCGGCGGCCCCTGGAACCCGCCAGCGGCGCTCGGCGGGATCTTCTGCGTGGCGGCCAACCAGTTCAACCACACCGACGCGGTGCTGAGCAACAACGGCGACATCGACATCACGCCAGCCGACGTGCCCGCCGGCACGTTCGGGACGCCGATTGACGTCAGCCCGGCGCTGAGCTCGCTCGGCGCGCCCTCGCTCGGCGGGTTCGCCGTGAACCCGGCCACCGGCCAGGCCCTGCTCGCCGTCACCGACGCGGTCAACCCGAACGTGCCGGGCATCCTGCTATCCGTCAGCCTTTCCTCGGGCGCCATAACGACGCTCCCGGGGGTGCCCGAATTCGCGACCGGGGTAGCTGTGGACCCGGCAGCGGGACCGGCCGGCGTGGCGCTGGAGGGCGCGGCCAGCGGCCTCGGGATCACCGACCTCGCCTCCGGGACCGAAACGCTCGCCGCGCCGGGCGGCCAGACCTACGAGTTCCCGGCCGCGATCCCGGGAACCGGGGACTTCATCGTCGACGAGGTAGTCAGCCCGGACGCCATCGGCACCCACCCCGACAACAACGCCGAGTCCAGCGTCATCGTGGCCGACGCCGCCGGCGACGTCCTGCACCGGTACGAGCAGTTCAACTTCTTCAACACGTTCCTGGTCAGCATGGGCGGATACCTCCAGGTGAACCCCACGACATCAAGGGCGTTCACCCTGGGTCCCGGCGGAGCGCAACTGCACCCCCTTACCTACGCTGGATGAAACGGAACCACGGAGTCTCCTCCTGAGGACAGTCCGAACGTCTCACCCTGCCCTAGGGCACGAGGGAGCCGGCGACCTGGGCGATGCCCCGGCCCCAGGCCGTGATCTGCCCGGGCGGCAGGTATGCGGTCCCCGATGGCGTGTGGTCGGTCATCGGCATGGCGATATACCGCTCGCGGCCGTCCGGGCCGATGAAGTACATGACCGAGGTGTGCACGATGTCCGCGTTGGGGCTGGGCGCCGCGACCGCGACGCCGTAGCCGCTCCAGGCTGCCTGCAGGGAGTTCGCCGGCCCGGTGAAGAAATGCCAGCTGGGGATCGAGCTGAGCTGGTGCTCGTCCGAGAACGCCGCGACGTCCGAGACCCGGTTGAAGTACTGGTTGACGTTGACGGCGGCGAAGACGACCTGCCCCGCCGCCTTGCCGAGGTCGTGCTGGGCGTCGACGAACTCCCGGGAGACTAGCGGGCAGATGTCGGTGCAGTGCGGGTCCATGAAGTTGAGGACGACGACCTTGCCGCGCAGGCTGGACAGGGCCAGCGTCGTGCCGCCCTGGTCGGTAAGCCGGAACCCGGGCGCCGCCCGGCCGGGGACGGGGGACAGGCCCATCAGGTTGATCGTGGGCAGCGAAATGCCCGCCGGGATGCCCGCAGGCCGCTGCCCGCCGAGGGCGGCGTCGTGCCGCCGGCCGGCGGCGACCACGGTGACGAGCGCGGCGACGACGATGACCGCGATCGCGCCCGCCGCCGCCCCGATCCACCTGGATGCCATGGTCGCTAACCGCCTGTCTGGCGTCAGCCCGGCGGCTGGACGGGGTTGCGGCCAGCGGGCCGGCGTGCGCCGCAGCCCGCGGTCGAGGGTGGCGCTGAGGCCGCCGTCGCGGCCGGCGATCTGCCGGATGATGACGATCATGGTGGGCAGGGCCCAGAAGTCCCCGCAGACCCACAGGATCGACGCGCCGACCTGCTGGTCGGCGAACGGGGGCAAGGTCACGCCGGGCAGCCGACCGTAGACCGGGTACACCGAGGCCCTGCTGAAGATGCTCAGTGCCATGGCCAGCATGACCATCACCCCGTTGGTCGCCAAGAGGGCGGCGGCGCGGCTGGTCAGCGGCATCCGGCGGCGGAACGGCGGCGAGGGGACGTACTGGAGCCAGAACAGCAAGCCCGCGGCGAGGAAGCTGCCGTGCAGCAGCCAGACGTGCACGGCCTGATTGCCTTCGCCCCAGTCGAACAGGGCGGGAACATGCCAGGCGATCATCACCGCGTTGAACAGGGCCACGGACACCCAGGGCCGCAGCAGGAACCCGCTGGCCGCGCGCAGCGGCCGGGACCAGCCGCCGGCCAGGACGCCGCGGGTGGCGGCGCGGTCCAGGCGAGCGGGCAGCGCGGCCAGCAGCGGCTGCCACGGGGCGCCGGCGGCGATCAGGCTGGGGACGGCGAACATCAGCAGCAGGTGCTGGATCATGTGCACGAAGAAGTAGTCACCGGCCCAGTAGTCAATCGGCGACTCGACGGCCAGCAGCGCCACGGCGAGCCCGGCGTAGAAGACCGCCGATCGCCACCGCCGTTGCCGGGACCGCTGCGGCCGGGACCGCCGGGCCAGCCGCCGCAGGCCCGCCTCATGCCAGGCCACGACGAGGACGGCCACGACGAGGAACGGGTCGACGGACCAGTTGTTCAGCAGATAGTTCATCGTGGCCTACCCGCAGGGCCCGCAATAGCGACGTGGTGAAGCAGCGCTGGCCGGAATGCCGCCGCCAGGAAATGGCTGGCCGGGCTAAGCCACGAGTTCATGCCAGACACGGCGCGGCTCCTTTCTGCGCGCTGCGGACTCCCCTCGGCAATGGGCAACCGGCCGCCATCAGTTAAGCATCCCGCTTTGCCCGGATAACAGATGGCGGCAGGCAAGATGAAAAAAAAATCATTGCGACACCACTGAGGTTAGATGGGCAGGCTAGGCGGTGCCACGCGGGCGGACAGCGCTGCGCTGGCCGAGGTGAAGGCCTGGTCTATCCGGGCACGCTGCGCGTCCATGGCCTGCTGGTCCCGGAGCAACTGCGCGGACGTGCTGTCGATCGCGGCTGGCGTCGTGGCGGCCACCCGGCTGGCCACGTCGCTCTGCACCCGTTGCGCGAGGGGGAATGCCCAGGTGACAAGGTCGTTTACCGCCGCCTCGAGGTGAAACGAGGCCAGCGACTCCGGAACCTGGTACTGGACGAGGTCCTCCATCTGCATGTTGTTGCCGGGCGCGCAGTTCGCCGTGGCCGTGTTGGCGATCTTCACCGCCGTCTTGACGTCGTCGCTCGCTCCGGACTCGATGGCCTGCAGGGCCGTGAGCGAATCGGTGACCCCTCCCGCGCACGACTCGATGTCGATGGTCAGGTCATGGACCATGCCACTGAGGTCGGCGGCTCGCTGCGCGGCGGATGGCCGGTGCGGGATGGCGGCGAGCACCAGTCCGGCGACGAGCACCGCTGCGGCGGCCAGCATCCACCTCGGGGTCCGCAGCACGGGCCAGCCGGTAGGCCGATATGCCGCCCGTGGTGATTTCGCCATGGTCTCTCCTTCGATTCCCGGCCCGCGCGGCCGGGCGCTTTCCTTTTCCCGGACCCTCGGGCCTTGAGTGCAATGGTCGCAAGATGAGATACCGGAAGACCCAAACTTCCGATGAAAAAAATCTCATCTTTCCGGCGGAACTATTGCCCTGCGGACGCGCGATGCGAATATGAGGGGCATCTTGCCCATAGGTACTATCGCCCTGCATCGACTGCCTGCTCACTGACCGACCGCGCTCCCGCCTTCGGCCCGTGCCGGCTGGTTAATGCCGCGGGCCTGAGAAGTGAGGTGGTACGGGTGTCCGTGGCGGCCCGGGCGGCAGTCCTGATCGTCGCCTTCCTCGGCGTGGTGGGGCTAGGGGTCTTCACCGCCGTGTACTACGTCGGCGCGGCGACGACGCAGCTGCCGGTCGTTCACTACACGGCGTCCAGCGGCCAGGTCAACGTCGTGCTGCAGGAGGATCCGCAGAACGACTCCGCCAGCAGGCCGGACTGGGTGGCCTATTACACCCAGGACCAGGCGAGCAAGCAGTGGGTGCACACCACGCTGTTCTCGGTCCCGGCCAACACGAAGGTCAACGTGACCATCTACGGCTATGACGGCTGCACGCCGCTGCGAAACAACTACTTCAGCCAGGTGCAGGGCACGCTCGGCGGCACGGTGAACCTCTCGCAGTTTGATCAGCACGGCAAGGAGTACGTGACCAGCAAGACGACGTCGGTCATCAACTCCTGGACCGACTGCAACGTGGGGCACACGTTCGCGATCCCCGAGCTAGGCGTGTTCGTGCCGGTCGCCTCCCCGAACGCCCAGCTCTCGGCGGATAACCTGTGCGATTCCTCGCCGTGTGCCACCAGCGGCAACCCCTATGCGGTCGAGACGTTCAGCTTCATGTCCCCCAAGCAGGCAGGCACGTACCGCTGGCAGTGCTTCGTCCCCTGCGGCGGGGGATACCTCGACGGCAACAGCGGTCCCATGGGGACTCTGGGATGGATGATGGGTGAAATGGACGTGGTGTCCTCATGAGCTCCGACGACACCGCGGCGGCCGCCGGCGCAGACGCGTCGCCCGGGCCCCGGCACGGCCGGCGCCTGTTCACGATCTGGCTCGTCCTGGCGGTTCCCGCCGTCCTGGTCATCTGGTTCGCCTGGTACCCGCACATGCCGCCGGGCCGGATGTCGGACTCCGCGAGGCACCAGCAGTTCGACATCGCGGTGCTGGCGGTCAGCGCGGCGCCGGTGATCATCGCGGTCCTGCTGTACTTCATCTACGCGATCGTGGTCTGGCGGGCCAGGCCGGGAGACGAGGGCGACGGCCCCGCGATCTACGGCAACACCAAGGTCCAGGCGACCTGGATCATCGGCACCACCATGATCGTGCTCTGGCTGTTCGTGTTCGGCACCGTCGAGCTCGTCGTTCCGGCCGGCGCGGGGGCGGGCGAGGGCCCGTCGCCGATCTGGAACCTGACCGGAAAGCACACGGCGGCGTGGTCCCCAGGCGCGAACGACATGCTTCAGATCCAGGTGATCGGCCAGCAGTGGGCCTTTACCTACCGGTACCCGCAGTTCGGCGGGATGGAATCCACGGTGCTCGACCTGCCGGCGAACACCCCGATCGAGTTCCACGTGACCTCGCTAGACGTGATCCACAGCTTCTGGCCCTACGTGCTCGGCGTCAAGGCAGACGCTAACCCGCAGGTCGACAACGTCGCCTACACGACCGTGCAGGCACGGGGCGGCTTCAAGGTCCGCTGCAACGAGCTGTGCGGCATCTGGCACGGCGCCATGACCACCGACGGCACCGTCCTCCCGCCGGCCGCCTTCCAGGCGTGGGCGGCCGGGGTGCAGGCCCAGGAGCGCTCGCTTGGGGTGCTCGCCGTCCTGCCGCCGTACGCCCTGACCTATGACCCCACCGTGATCCCCCAGCTCGGCAAGAGCATCATCGCGATCGACGGCATCACCGGCGGCGCGGGCTACTACTACAACTCCAGCGATCCGGTGACGCCATGACGCGCCTCCTGCCGCTGGCCGCGCCTCCTGCCGCTGGCCGCGCCTCCTGCCGCTGGCCGCGGCACCCGTCCTGTCCGCCATGTCGTCGGTGAAGGAGTAACCGGATGGCCATCGAGATCCAGCCGGAGCGAGCGCAGCCCGCGGGCCGCGGCCCCGGGATCGCCGCGGCCAAGCGTCGATGGCGGCCGCGCCCCGGAGTTCCCGCCGGGCTGATCGGGGCGGTGGCCGGGTACTTCCTCGGTCACTGGCTCGGCAACCTCCTCGGCGGGGGGTACGACCGCAGTTCCCTGGCGGACACCAACGACGTCGCCATCGTGCTCGGCTACGCCTTCGGCGTGCTCGGCTGGCTGGCCGGCCTGGGCGTGTTCAACGACCTGTTCCTGATGATGGCGGGCAAGCCGGCGCGCGAGGAGCCCCGGCTGCTCGGGACGCAGGAGCCCGGCCTGGCCAAGTACTTCAGGTACACGCTGGACCACAAGGTGGTGGGTATCCAGTACCTGTACGGGATGATCGCCTACTTCCTGACCGGCGGGCTGTTCGCCATGGCGATCAGGAGCGAGTTGCTGTCGCCGTCGTACCACCTCATCGGGCCCAACCAGTACCTGATGGTGGTCGGCGAGCACGGCACGATGATGATGATGATGATGTCGTCGGTCATCCTCGGGCCGTTCGGGCAGTACTTCGGCCCGTTGCTGATCGGCTCCAAGCGGGTCGCGTTCCCGCGGCTGGAGGCGCTCGGGTTCTGGCTCACCGTGCCGGCCTACGTCATCTTGCTGTCCGCCGTGCTGATGGGCGGGTTCTCCACCGGCTGGACCGGTTACGAGCCGCTGGCCACCCAGTCGACGCAGGGCGAGGACGCCTACTTCTTCGCGTTCGGCTTGATGGGCATCTCGATGATCTTGGCCGGCTTCAACATGATCGTCACCGTCATCAACTACCGGGCGCCCGGCATGCGCTGGAGCAGGCTCCCGATGTTCGTCTGGTCGATGTTCACCGTGTCGTTCCTGCAGGTGCTGTCGGTGCCGGTGCTGGTCGGGGCATGCTACATGGCGCTCGAGGACCGCACCTTCCAGACCGCGTTCTTCACCAACCAGCTCGGCGGCAGCAGCTTCCTGTACGAGGACCTGTTCTGGTTCTTCGGCCATCCCGAGGTGTACATCCTGGCCCTGCCCGGCTTCGGGGTCATCTCGGAGATAATCGCGGTGTTCTGCCGAAAACCGCTGTTCGGCTACAAGGTGTCGGTGGCCGGCATGCTCGGGGTCGGCACGGCGTCCTTCTTCGTCTGGCAGCACCACCTGTTCGACAGCGGGATCAACCCGGACATGCGGCCGCTGTTCATGCTGACCACCGAGATCATCTCGATCCCGACCGGGTTCATCTTCCTCGTCGCCATGGGGACGTTCTGGAAGGCCAAGATCAGGTTCTCCATCCCGATGCTGTTCGCGCTGGCCTTCTACTTCAACTTCCTGCTCGGTGGCATCAGCGGCGTGTTCTTGTCGGACGTTCCCGCGGACACGACCGAGCACGGCTCCTTCTTCGTGATGGCGCACTTCCACTACACGATCATGGGCGGCCTGATCTTCGCGTTCTTCGCCGGCATCTACTACTGGCTGCCGAAGATGACCGGGATCAAGCTGAACGAGAGGCTCGGAAAGATCCACTTCTGGACCATGTTCATCTTCTTCAACTCGACCTTCCTGCCGCTGTTCGGGCTCGGCATGCTGGGCATGCCGCGCAGGGTGTTCGAGTACGCGCGCAACCTGGAGACGCTCAACGACTGGGTCTCGATCTCGGCGTTCTGCCTCGGTGTCTCGATACTCATCTTCGTGATCAACTTCGTCATGTCGATGACGTTCTGGCGGGAACCCGAGGTTGGCAACCCCTGGCGGACTCGGAGCCTGGAATGGCAGCTTCCCGCGCCGCCGCCGCCGGACAACTTCCGGCGAGTACCGGTGATCCTCGCCGGCTCTTACGACTACGGCGTACCGGACGCGCTCCCGGTCGCCGACTTCAACCCGCCGCCGGGTGTCATTGGCACCGCCTACGCGTCGGCCAGCGGGCGAGCGGAGGGTTAGGCCATGACCGATGCGGCAGCGCAGTCATCGACGCAGGTCGCGGCGCAAGCTGAAGACGATGGCTTTTACCACGAGTCCGCGCTCAACGCCGCCTGGACCGGATCCCGGCTGGCGATCGGCGGACTGACGTTCCTCTTCGGCTGTTTCGTGTTCGCCTACTTCTACCTTCGCTCGCTCAATTCCTCCCGCCGGTGGCACGGGTCGGGCTACGTGCACCCGTCGGTGTGGATTGGCACCACGATCATGCTCCTGGCGGTGATCAGCGCGGGCGTGCAGTACTTCGGGCTGGAGCGGATCAAGGCCGGGCACAAGGCCATCTGGCAGGTCGACGCGGTCATCGCCATGGCCCTGGGCCTGGCGGCCGTCGGGTTGCAGGTCTACCAGCTCGCGGACCTGCCCTTCCCGCCCGGCAGCTCGGGGTACTCGAGCGTCTTCGCCGGCTTCTACCCGGTGTTCCTCACCATCCAGCTCGCCGCGCTGCTCTGGCTGGAAATCCTGCTCGCCAGGTCCAGGTTCATCCCGGCCATGTCGTTCGTGGAGCAGCCGCCGACCGTACCCGGGACCTTCACGGTGCAACGGTTCCAGGCCTCGCTGAGCGCCTTCTCGACGGTCTGGAACTACCTGGCCCTGGTCGCGGTGCTTTTCTGGCTCCTGTTCTACGCCTTGTAGAGCGTCGTGAGCCGAGGAAGAAGAGGGAGAAGGGATCTCGAGTGAGCGACGGTTGGAGCTTTGACGGGTCGATAATGACCTTCGCGTTCCCCATGCTCCTGTTCATCGTGGTGGCGGTGGGCCTGTACGTCCTGTACACCAAGCCGGCCGCCGTGCCGGGGCACCGTGCCCCGAGCGCGGAGCGTCCGGTGTCCTACACCGCGATCCCCGGTACTCCGACGGCCACCGAGGTCGCGGGCATCCCAGCGTCCGCCCCGGGCGACCCGGCGGCGGACGACGCCGCGATGGCAGCCGACGGCGAGAACACTGTGCCGGGCGAGAACACTGTGCCTGGGGCCCGGTAGTGAAGACGCCGGCGGCGGCATTCCCCGCAGGCGCACCCGGGGTCCTTCGCCCCGGGCCGGCCAGGCGGGGCACCCCGGCCAGCGGCAGCCGCCGTTCGGCGGGAGCGGTCGCCCGCGGCCTGGTCGCGCTGACCAAGCCCAGGATCATCGAGCTGCTGCTGGTCACGACGGTCCCGACGATGCTGCTGGCCCAGCGCGGGGTGCCCTCGGTCAGGCTCATCCTCGTAACGCTGGCCGGCGGCACGCTGGCGGCGGGCAGCGCCAACACCATCAACTGCTACCTCGACCGCGACATCGACGCGCTCATGAAGCGGACCGCGCGCCGCCCGCTGGTGGTCGGCGGGCACGAGGCGATCAGGCCTGGTGAGGCGCTGGCGTGGGGAATCGCGCTCGGCGCGGGCGCCACCGCCCTGCTCGGCCTGATGGCCAACTGGCTCGCCGCGTCGCTGGCCGACGCGGCGATCTTGTTCTACGTCTTCGTCTACACGCTGCTGCTCAAGCGGCGCAGCCCGGCCAACATCGTGATCGGCGGCGCCGCCGGCTGCTTCCCCGTGCTAGTCGGCTGGGCCGCCGTCAAGGGCACGATAGCGGTGCCCGCGATCGTGCTGTTCGCGGTGATCTTCTTGTGGACCCCGCCGCACTTCTGGGCGCTGGCCATGAAATTCCGCGACGACTACGCGGCGGCGGGCGTTCCGATGCTCCCGGTGGTCGCCACGGCCGCCGAGGTGACGCGCAAGATCGTGTGGTACTCCTACGCGATGGTCGCCGCCACGCTGGCCCTCGCGCCGTACGCCGGGTGGATCTACGGCGCGGGCGCGCTCGGGCTCGGCGGCTGGTTCCTGGCTGAGGCGCACCGGCTGCACGCCCAGGTGGCCCGGTCCGGCGCGGACCCCAGCGCGGATCCCGGCCCGCGTCCGCTCCCGATGCGCCTGTTCCACCTGTCGATCACCTACCTGACCCTGCTGTTCGTCGCGGTCGCGGTCACCGCCCTTCTCCCCTGGGGCCGTTGGTAGGCAGCCAGAGCTGACGCTCGGGTTAGCGGCCGCGCCTCTGGCCGGCGCCCGCCGCCCGAACGGGAAGGTTCTCCCAGTCGGCCAGCAGGTAACCAGGCAGCTTGCTGTCCGGCGCGGTGTCCGGGTGCCGGCGGATCAGCCACATCGGGATGCCCGCGAAGATCCCGCACAGCACCACCGCCGCTACCGCGTAGACCAGGCTCAGCGTCGTCATCAGTGTGATCTCCCTCGGCCCGCGGTTGTCAGGGGGTCGCGGGCTCAATAGTGAGACTGCCCGGCGCTTCTGCGGCCAAGCTCTGGCTCCGCTACGAATCCGTGAGCTTTCTGTGATGTTCCTCTGCGCCGCTCGGGGTGGCGTGGCGGTTACCGGAGGCCATGCCACCGGCCGTGGCCCCGGGCCTCCCTGGTGAGGCGGGCCAGGTAGGCGTTGTAGGGCGCGAGTTCCTCGTCGCCCTCGGCGGGCTCCGCACCGCCGCCGGCCGCCCGCCGGACGCCCGGCAGGGGCGCCGGCATGCCGCCGGGGAGCGCGAAGGCATCCCCCGGCTTGGCCTGGGCGGGAGGGCGGAACTCGTCCCGGATCGTCTTGACCCAAAAGCCCGCGGCGAAGATCGCGAACAGGGGCCATTCGAACGTGTACGCCCAGCTGAGTGAGTTTCCTGACTCTGCCCGGTGCAGCTGCCAGTCGCCGAGCCAGAGCATCCCCGGGACGCTGAGGATCACGAGCAGGTGCCAGCCCAGCCACCTGGGCGCGATGAGGAACCTCCACGGGGAAGCTTCCCGGGTACCGGGCATGCGCCAAGTTTAGGTTTTCCGGATCCTGCGGACATCCTGGCGCTCGTGATATTTCGATCATCTTGGCGCCAGTGCCTTGATGGTATTTGCGGGCAAATGCCAGAGTGCCAGGTGATGAGCATGCTGAGCGCGCCCGGCGCGGCCCGGTTGACGGTCCGCCTTGCCGGGCGGCACAAGGTGGTCTCCGCGGCCGGGGCGGTATTCACCGCCATGGTGATCGCGGTCAGCGTTACCGCTGGCAACGTCTCCACTAGCGGCGCCGCGGGCAACCGGGCCGCGCCCGCGTTCACGCTCGCTGCCCTCGGCGCGCCGGGCAGGCAGGTCTCGCTGAGCCAGTACGCGGGCCGGGCGGTCATCGTGAACTTCTGGGCCTCCTGGTGCGAGCCGTGCCAGCAGGAGACCTCGCTGCTGGCCCGCTGGCACGCCCGGCATGGCCCCGTCATCCTGCTTGGCCTCGACGAGAACGACACCACGGTGAGCGCGCTGGACTTCGCCCGCGCGAAGGGGGTCGCCTACCCGCTCGCGTTCGACCCGGACATGAGCGCGGCCAGCGCGTATGGCGTCAACGCGCTGCCGCAGACGTTCTTCCTGAACGCCAGGCATCAGATAGTGGCTCACGTGGCGGGGGTGGTGACCTCGGCCCTGCTGGCCACCGACCTGAGCCTGATGACCGCCCCCGCGGGCGGGTAAGCAGTCACCGCCGATGGGCAGCCTGGGCAGCTCACCGGCGATGGGTATCCGCAGCTCGAACTCGCTGCCCTCCCCGGGCTTGCTGCGGACGGCGACGGTACCGCCGTGGGCCGCGGCCACCGCGGCCACCAGCGGCAGTCCCAGCCCGGTGCCCGGTGAACACCGGTTACCGCCAGTGTTGAACCGGTTGAAGATGAAGGGCAGCTGCCCGGGGGTGATGCCCGTGCCCGTGTCGGTGACGACCAGGCGCGCCGACCCGTCCGGGGGGCCGCCGATGACCGCCAGCTCGATGGCCTCGCCGCTGGAGGTATGCCGGACGGCGTTCTCGATCAGCGCGTCGAGCGCGAGCGCGAGCCGCTCCCGGTCCGCGGGGATGATCACGCTTTCGAGCGTGCCGGTCCGCCATTGCCGGTCGGCGGCGGGCCGCCAGCGCCGGACCAGCTCCGAGGCCAGCTCATCCAGGGCGACCGGCTCCGGGTGAAGGAACGCGGGGTCCGCGGCGGCGGCGATGAGGAGCAGCCGCTCGGAAATCCGCCGGAGCCGGGCCAGCTCGCCGATGACGACCGCGATGTCCTCGCCCTCCTGCTGGTCGCTGGCCAGCGCGCCGGCCCGCAGCTCGGAATGGCCGAGGGCGATCGTGATCGGGGTCCGCAGCTGGTGGGCGGCGTCTTGCAGGAACCGTCGCTGGTCGGCGAGGATCCGGGCGATCTGCGCCGCGATCAGCTGGTAGGAGTGCTCAGCGGCGAGCCTGCGCCGGGCGTGCCAGACCATCGCGAGGAACACCGCCGCCATCAGCGGTACCTCGGAGAGCTCCGCCGGCGGCTCTTCCCCTCGCCGCACGGCGACCCCGATGCCGACCGCCGTCAGCAGCATGACCCCGCCCAGCACCCACAGCGTGGGGCCGAGCCTCCAGGTGCGGAACCCGTAGATAAGGGTCAGGCTGATCCAGATGAAGTGGAACGGGACGGTTTCCCACCCGGGGAACATCACTATGAAGTCGAGGTTGGCCAGGCTGAAGACCAACCACGCGGTGTCGATCACGCCATTGCGATGGGACCCGATCCACCCGGACACGCCCGACCGCCGGGACGCGGCCACCCCGCGTGGCGCCGCGCCAGCGTCGGCGGCCGGGCCGGCGTCCTCGCGTGGACCGGCGTCCTGCTCAGCGAGCGATGAGCTGATAGCCCTCACCCCGCACCGTCTTGATCAGGTCGAAGCCGAGCTTGGAGCGCAGTCGCCGGATGCACGCGTCGATGACGTTGGAGCCGGGGTCGCAGTCGTAGCCCCAGACCGAGGCGAACAGCCTGCTCTTGGACACCGACGCCCCGACGTGGTCCATGAGCTCGCGCAACAGCAGGAACTCCAGCTTGGTGAGGGGCACCGGCCCATGCCCGATGTCCGCGATCATGTGGCTGACGTCGAGGGCCACGCCACCCGCCCGGATTACCTCGCCCGGAGGGTGCACCGGCTCGGCGCGCAGCCGGGCCTTGACCCTGGCGATCAGCTCCGCCAGGGCGAACGGCTTGGTCAGGTAGTCCTGCGCGCCCAGCTCAAGCATCTCCACCTTCGCCATGACGTCGGCCACGCACGACAGCACGATCACCGGCTGGTCCGGCCGGGTGGCGAGCAGCTCGCGCAGAGCCTGCCTGCCGTCGACCTCAGGCATCACCAGGTCCAGGATGACCAGGTCGTAGTGATTCGCCCGGGCGACGCGCAGGGCCACGGCGCCGTTGTCGGCGAAGTCGGTGTCGTAGCCGGCCGTGTTGAGGGCGCGGCCCACGAACGAGCGGATCTTGGACTCGTCATCGGCGACGAGAATGCGTCCGAGAGATGCCCCCACCTTGAACCTGCCCTGTTGTAATCGACCGGAGCCGACCCTGGTAAGGCCCGCGCTCGATGCCGTGCAATCGATTGCGGTGCGAGGCTCAGAGTGCTCCAGCCGCACGTCCCGCCCCATCCACACAGTGGCACGACTGCAACTCCATGACAAGATGCGAGGTTTTGCAGCATAAGCCGCAAACGATGAAATTTTTTTCATCATGAACACTGAGGGCATCCCGCGCCTCGGCTCCCCGATGCGGGTCCGCCGCCGAAGGGCGCGCTCGTGGAACCTCGTAGGTTATTTGTATGACTGTATGATGGACATACATGTACTTCTGCGCCGGAGGAAAGTTGAGTCCACGAGTACCGCCGCTAGAGCTCGCCGATATGACCGAGGAACAGCGCGAGTTCTACGACAGCTACGCCACCGGCTTCAGGGCGGCTTCCAGCGCCACGTTCCTGCTGGTCGACCCGGCCGGTCACCTCATTGGGCCGCCGGCGATCTGGATTGTCAGCCAGCCGCTCGGCAACCCGCTCCAGGGGCTCGGCAGCGCGATCCGGTATCACCTGCACTTCTCCGAGCGCGCCCAGGAAATCGCCATCCTGATGGTCGCGCACCACCGCGACAGCCCGTTCGAGCGCTACGCGCACCAGCAGGCCGGGCTGAGGAAGGGGCTAACGCAGGAGGACATTGACGCGATCCTCACGGGTAAGCCGCCGGCGCTTGCCTCCGACGAAGAGGAGGCCGTGTATGAAGCGACCCGTCGCATCCTGGACACCGGGACGCTAGACGCGCAGGAGTACGACAAGTACGCAGCCGTGCTGTCTGTCGCGCGTCTATTCGAGCTGGTCACCCTGATCGGCTACTACAGCATGCTCGCGACGCAGCTGTCTGTCTTCGACATCCAGCCGCCAGCCCAGTCAGGCTGAGCCGGAGGAGACGGGCAGTGGTAAACGCGGTGTTCCGCTTCCAGAAAGGCAGACGAGATGACTGATTCACAACCGGTCCGTGTCGCGCTGGTCACCGGGGCAGCCGGCGGTATCGGACAGGCAACCGTGAGCCGGCTCCGCGCCCGCGGCTACGCGATCATCGCCGAGGACGTCTCGCCCAGGGTCGAGGAGCTGGGCGCGGACGAGGCGATCGTGCCGCTGCAGGCCGATGTATCGGTGGCCGGGACCGCGCAGCGCGCCGTGGCCCTCGCGCAGGAGCGGTTCGGGCGGCTGGACCTGCTGGTCAACAATGCGGGCCTGTTCTTGCGCAAGCCCACGGAGGAGTGCACCGACGAGGACTTCGACGTGCTGATGGCGGTGAACGTGCGCGGGGCCTTCAGCCACGCCCGCGAATCACTCGCCGCGCTGGCGGCCACCAAGGGCTCGATCGTGAACCTCGCGTCGATCTCCGGCCTGGTCGGCCAGCCGAACCAGACCATCTACTCGATGACGAAGGGCGCGCTCGTGCAGCTGACCCGGCAGCTCGCGGTCGAGCACGCGCACCGAGGCATCCGGGTCAACGCAGTCGCGCCGGGGGCTGTCGACACCGACTTCATCGCCAGGGCCCGCGACGCGGTCGCCGACCCCGACCCGGCTGCCAGCCGCGCCCGGTCGATCAGTAACCATCCGATCGGCCGGATCCTGACGGCCGGTGAGATCGCTGAGGCCATCGTGTTCCTGGCCTCAGATGCGGCCAGCGGCATAACTGGCACGATTCTCAGCGTCGACGGTGGCTTCACCGCGCGCTGATCAGCAATCGCCACCCGACGCCCCTGCCCCAGCCGCGCTGGTCAGGCGGTCAGCCAGGTCCATCCCGCCGCCCGGTCAGTGCGTTCGCGATCTCTTGCGCGGTCTGATCCCATCCGTGCAGGGTCGAGCGCCGCTGTCGGGCGGCGGCCCGTAGCCGGCGCCGGCGGCGCTCGTCGCCGAGCCAGTCGCCGAGGGCGGCGGCGAGGGCAGCCGGATCGCCGGGAGGGACCAGCTGGCCGGGGCGGGTGCCGTCGGCGGTGGACCCGAGCGCTTCGGGCAGCCCGCCGACGTCAGCAGCGATGACGGGCAGGCCGTGGGCGAGCGCTTCGGTAACGGTCATGCCGTAGGTCTCCGAGCGGGACGGCGCGACGAGCAGGTCGGCGGTGGAGTACGCGTGGCTGAGCGCCGCGCCGGTCAGGACGCCGCTGAGCCGGACGCGGTGGCCGTAGCCGAGGTTCGTGATACGGGCCTGCAATTGCTCGACGAAGTCCGGGTCGCGGTCGAGCGGTCCGGCCAGGACGCACTGCCAGTCCCGGTCAGCGAGGCCGGCGAGTGCCTCGACGAGGAGGTCCTGCCCCTTGTGGCGGCCGAGGGTCCCGACGCAGATCAGGTCGCCGCGGACGGGCCGGGCCGGGGCTGCGACCCGATCGACGCCCGGCCGGGCGACGTGCACCCGGCAGGCCGGGATCGCGTATCGGGTCAGGACCTGCCGGCGGGTCCATTCGCTGGTCACGACCACGCCGGCGGCCGCCCGGAGCACGACCCGCTCTGAGCGCTCCGCGCTGGCGTCATGATGGGTGTCAAGGGCGGTGGCCAGTGGCATGTGCAGCAGCACTGTCAAGCGCAACCGCCCGCTGTGGGGCAGCAGTTGCGCGGCGGTCGGCGAGGCGATGAGCCCGTCGATCAAGGCGGTCTCCCCGTCCGGGATGGCGGAAACGATGCGGGCCAGGCCAGCGCGGGCGCCCGCGTCGGGCACCGGCCACGCCGCGGCGACCGCCGCGATCAGCACCTCCCAGCCGGCCGCGGCCAGGCCGGCGCAGACTCGCCGGTCATAGACGTTGCCGCCGCTAGGCTGGCCGGGATTGTCGAACCCCTCGGGAACTACAACGTGGACCCGCGCGATGTTCCGGCCCTCCAGAGCGCCCTGCCGCACCGAGCAGCGTTCCCCCGCGGCCGAACTGAACCACGCCCGCCGCCGATCTGTTATACCTGACACAAGGTAGTACGTGGAAGCGGTGGAGCACCATTCTTGAATGCGCTAGAGCGGGCCATGGCGACCGCCTATCCCGCGGGCGAGTATGTCGGCCAGGAGAGCTTCATGCTTGCGGCCGAGGTCCGGATGCTGGCTCGCCAGGCCCGGGTCGGCCGTGGCGTCTCGGTGCTTGACCTGTGCTGCGGGGTGGCCGGCCCCGGCCGGATGATCACGGCGGAGTCGGGATGCCACTACCTGGGGGTCGATCAGTCCGCCAGCGCACTGGCCACCGCCCGGCAACTGGCCGGGAATCTGCCCTGCCGCTTCGAGCAAGCTCACGTCCCGCCGCTGCCCGCAGGCCGCTTCGCGGTGGTGTTCCTGCTGGAGACGATGCTGGCCTTCCCGGACAAGGATGCCCTGGTGGGTGCGGTGGCGCGCGCACTGGAGCCGGGCGGGCGCTTCGCTTTCACGGTCGAGGAGGGCCAGCCGCTGACCCAGCAGGAGCGGGCGCGGATGCCCGCCGCCGATACGGTCTGGCCGATCGAGCTGGCGCAATTGTCGGGCGTGCTGCGCAACGCGGGGCTGACCGTGATGTGGCGGCAGGAGTGCAGTTCCTCGCATCACGCGATAGCGACGGCGCTGCTTGGCTGTTACCGAGCTGATTCACCTCAGATCGCCGGCCAGATCGGGACGCGGGCCACCGCCGAGCTGATCACGGCTCATCAGCTGTGGAGTGACTGGCTCGGCAGCGGGCGCGTGCGCAAGTTCGCGATGGTAGCCCAGAAGCGATGACTGGCTCCGATGACGCTTCCATGGCCTCCGGTTACGCCCGTTACCTGGCCGCGAAGACGACCGTGGATGACCGGGCGCTCAACCGGCACGTGCTGGCCGAGTTGCGCCGCCTCATGCCCGCGGGCGCGCCGCGGGTGCTGGAGGTCGGCGCCGGGCTCGGGACGATGGTGGCCCGCCTGATGGACTGGGGCGCGGTCGGCGCCGGCGAGTACATCCTGCTGGACGCGGACCGGCATCTGCTGGATTGCTCTGGCCAGTGGCTGCGCGACTGGGCGGCCGCGCGGGGCCTGCGCAGCGACCTGCTGCCGGACGGGGTGCAGGTGGGTGACCTGCGGGTGCGCCTGGTGCACGCCGAGCTCGGCGGCTACCTGGAGGCCGGTCACGGCGCGCTGGCTGACGTGCTGATCGCCAACGCCGTCCTGGACCTGGTGGACGTGCCGGCCGTCCTGCCCGGATTGCTGCGGTTGCTCGTCCCCGGCGGCGTCTACTGGTTCACGATCAATTACGACGGCGAGAGCATCTTCATGCCTGGCCATCCCCACGACGGGAAGGTCATGCAGGCCTACCACCGCGACATGGATGAGCGCATCCGCTTTGGCCGGCCGGCCGGGGATAGCCGAACGGGCCGCCGCCTGTTCCACAATCTGCGGGCCGCGGGGGCGCCCGCGCTGGCGGCGGGGTCGTCGGACTGGGTCGTAAGCGCCGGCCCGGATGGGAACTACCCGGGCGATGAGGCTTACTTCCTGGGCAGCATCCTTAGCACGATCCGCAGCGCCTTGCGGAGTCGCCAGGCTTGGGTGGAACCGGCGGACCTGGCCGACTGGCTGGCCGTGCGCGGTCGGCAACTGGCTGCCGGTGAGCTGGTCTACCTTGCCCACCAGCTTGATTTCGTGGGCCGCTCGCCCGGCTTGCGAACCGCCCGTCCCCGGTGACGGCGGCCGGGCCTGGTCGCCGCGGCTGCCACCGCCGGGCCGACATTGCGTGCAGCAGCGCACTCCACCCGCGGTGCCGCTGGAAGGGGATCTCGAAGAAAGCGGCGAACAGGCGGGCGAAGCCCACGGTCACGGGCAGCAGGATCGCGGCCAGCACGAGGAACGCCGGCGTGCCGGTCGCGACCCGGCCCACTACCAGGCCGTACGACACCGCGATGACGATGGGCATGTGCGTCAGGTAGAGGCTGTAGGAGCAGGAGCCGAGGCTCCGCAGCAGGCGGCTGTCTAGGAAACGGACGACGCGCCGCGGGCGCGAGGTGGCGATCGCGGCGAGGAAGCAGCTGATTGCCGGAGCCCAGGCCAGGTCGAGCCAGAACAGGTTGCGGTTCGACCACGCGGCCCCCTTGACCACCATCAACGCGATGACCGGCAGCGCGCTGGCCAGGGCGTAACCGGCCCAGGGCCGGGACCGGGTGCGCTCGCCGGCGGTGATGATCCCGGCGGTCAGCAGGCCGACGGCGAACAGCACCGCGAGGTCGGGGGTGAACTTGATCAGGGCGGTGTTCATCAGCGGGACATGAGGCCCCAGCAGGCCGATGGTCACGACGATGACGGCCACCAGGCCCACCATCGCGCGGGCACTCACTCGTCGGACGAGCAGCAGCAGCAACGGCAGCAGGATGTAGAGCTGAGCTTCGATGGCGATCGACCAGAACGCCCGGTTGGGGCTGCCCACGGGGAAGGCGTCTTGCACGAGCAAGCCGTACACGACGACGGACTTCCCGTTGGGCACCGCCCAGCCGGGCTGGGCGAGCACGAACCAGGTCATCAGCAGGCTGAATGCGAGCGCGGCCCAGTAGGACGGCAGGATGCGCCAGGCCCGTCGGTGCGCGTACGTCGCGATCGACGCCAGCCGCCACCCCGAGCGCGCCGGGCCGAGGCCCAGCGAGAAACCGGACAGCGCGATGAAGATGATGACCGCGAACCGGCCGTAGAGCATCCAGGCCGCCCAGAACGGAGCGTGATTGGCGGCGGGGTAACCCGGCCAGGCGCGCTCGAAGATGTGGTTGAGCACGACGAACAGCGCGGCCAGGCCGCGGATCCCGTCCAGGCCGGCGACGCGGCCCGGCTGGGTGGCCGCGATCGCCGTCTCTGGCGCGGTGGTAGGGGGCGGGCGCTCGCGGGTGTCCGTCATGGGTCCGCGGTCCCGAGGTGTTCCGAGCCGGCGTCCCGGTGCCGCTCGGCGGCGCGTTCAAGGCTCCGCGAAAGCAGGTCATGCCCGCCGCGCTGGGCCTTGGTGGCCAGGTAGGCGGCGTTGGTCCCGGTGAGGTGCAAGGCGGTGGGGACCTGCCGGGCGATCGTGATGCCCAGGCGGGCCAGCTGAGCGCCCTTGTCCGGGTTGTTGCTCAGCAGCGCGATGCGGTTGACGCCCAGCGCGTGCAGCATCTGGGCGGCGCTGGTGTAATCGCGCGCGTCGGCCCGGTGACCGAGCGCGAGATTCGCGTCGTACGTATCCAGGCCACGATCTTGCAGTGCGTAGGCGTCGAGCTTGTCATACAGTCCGATGCCGCGCCCTTCCTGGCGCAGGTACAGCAGGTACCCGCCCTGTTTGGTGATCCGCTCGACCGCTTCGCGTAGTTGCGGCCCGCAGTCGCATCGCTGGCTGCCGAACACGTCACCGGTGAGGCATTCACTGTGCAGGCGCACCAGCGGTAGCCGGGCCGCGGCGGGTCGGCCGAGCTCGAGGGCCACATGCTGCTGCGCGTCGGCCAGGCCGGTGAAGCTAACGACCGTGGCAGTTGTTGAGTAGTCGTCCGCCAAGCGCAGCGGGATGCGAATGCGCTGGCGGATCGTTGCCGCCTGGACCGCCCGGGTCACGGGACGAGCCGTTCGGCCTCGCGCCAGGTCGAGCGCCTGGCCTGCGGCGCCAGCTCAGGTCCCTTTGACTGGCCCGAGTGCCTCGGGCCGCGAAGGCGGCGAACGGCGTCCCCCAGCAGCAGGCCCGCTCCCGGGGCAACCGCGGCCAGTGCGAGCACCGCGTAGAGGGTGGTGACCGTGAGCCCGCTGGCCGCGCCGAGCCCGGCGGCGGCGAAGGCCCAGGCGGCAGCACCTTCCCGTGGCCCCCACCCGCCGATACTCAAGGGGATTACCATCGCGGTCTGGATCACCATCAGCAGCGCGACCAGTTCGCCGAGGGGTGCGGTGCAGCCGGCGACCCGGGCCGCGATGACGAACGTGGCCGTGTGCCCGGTGACGACCAGCACCGAGGCCAGCGTGAGCTGCGGCCACACGCCGGCCGCGAGCAGGCCGTGACGCAGGTCAGCGGCAACCGCCCGGGCTGCTCGGGTCAGCCGCGACTGACCGCGGCGAGCGGCGCCCCGCACGATCAGCGCAGCACACCCGGCTACTCCCGCGATACCCGCCAGGACGTACGGCAGCGCGGGCCGGACCGGCGAGGGCAGGGTCAGCAGCACGACGGCGGTTACCACGGCCTGGATGACCTGACCGCACAGCCGTTCCCACGCCACCGCGCGCAGCCCCAGGGCCACGTCTCCAGCGCGCCTGCCGTGCACGACCGCCCGGTGCACGTCGCCGAGAACTCCGCCGGGGAGCACGGAGTTGAGGAACAGCGAACGGTAGTAGGCCCCGGCTGCGGCGGGCAGGTCAATGCCGGCGCCGAGGGCGCGGGCGACGACGCGCCACCGCCAGGCCGAGCACACTGTGGTCAGGACCGTAAGCGTGACGGCGGCCACGACCCCCGGCCAGGTGACCGCGCGCAGCCCGTTCTCGAACGGAGCCGCGCCTACCCGCCACCCGAGAAACCACAGCACGGTGACGCCGGCGGCCAGCCGCAGCAGCAGCGGGCCGAAGCGACGGGCGGCCGGACCGATCCCGGCCGGAGCTGAGTGCAGGGGCGCCACACCAGTTACACGGGTCAGCTGGGCAAATAGTTCAATCGGCCGGCTGCGGCCGGGCGGCCCCGCGGCCGGTAACGGTGAACCGGCGTGACCGCGCACCCGTACTCCCTACGAGGGATGACGGCAGCTGGCTAGGGAGCGGAGGCGCGGTGCGTGCCATTAAGCCTGCGGAGAAGCCTGCGGAGGAAG
>JAICUO010000752.1 GCA_025935815.1 Streptosporangiaceae bacterium | reverse complement strand
CTCGGCCGGCCGCTCGCGATGAGCTCAGCGGCTCGCGCGCGCAGCGCGGTGCCGGAGGCGACGTCCTCGAAGCCGGCTGGCCGTCGCGTCTCGTCGCGGCGGGCCGGGAAGTAGGCGACCTCCCCGGCGGCGTTGTGCCGGCCCCGGATCAGGTGCCCGTCGACCATCACGGCGCCGCCGACCCCGGTGCCCAGCGAGATGAGCACGAAAGAGTGCGCGCCGCGCCCGGCACCCCGCCACGCCTGGCCGAGCGCGCCCAGGTTGACGTCATTATCGACTTCGAACGGCAGCGTCAGGTGCTCGCGGAGCATCCCCAGCAGGTCCAGGCCCTGCCAGTGCACGTTCGGTCCTGCGGTGGCCAGGCCGGTGGCCGGGTCGATGAGGGCCGGGATGCCGACAACCGCGGCCCGCACCGGCATCGCCAGCGCCGCCGCCCGCGCTTCCAGCGCGGCGACGCAGCCCAGCAGCGCGCCGACCGCCTCGCGGCCCTCGGCGGCCGGGCGGAAGTCCTCGGTGACCACGCCGCCGGCCAGGTCCGCGAGCGCGCCGTGGCAGCGGGTCCCGCCGAGGTCGACGGCGATCACTCCCCCGGGCGGCCCGATGAACCGCAACACGGCCGGGATGCGCCCGCGGACCGCGCCCGCGCCCGGCTCCTCGGCGATCAGCCCGGCGGCCAGCAGCCGCTTGACGATGCGGCTGATCGAGGCGTCGGAGAGCCCGAGGTCATGTCCGAGCTGCCGCCGCGTGACGTGACCGCGGGACCTGATGGCGTCCAGCACCAGGAACGTGTTCAGCTCGGCGATGTTGCCGATGTCCATCTCAGCGTTCCTCGCCTGGCTGGATCCAGACGCGCATCGCGCCGGGGCCGCGATTGTCCCACTGGAAGTACGGGATCGCGGTCGCGGTAATCCCCTCAGCGGCCGATTCAGCCGGCGTATGCAGGACGCACGCTCCATTCAAGGAATAGCTTTTCCTAGATAGGACCGCAGGCTAAAGTCGCGGCCTGGATCCGTCAACAGCCGCCGCGGGCAAGCCAGGGAGCAGATGGCGGCCCGATACTGAGGAGGGAACGCGAAACAGCAGGTGAGCGAGCCGTCGAGCCTCCTGGGCACCCTAATCGGCCCGGGACGCCCGGGGTGAGGAGCCAGCGACGAGCGACATGAGAACGGGGCGCGGGAAAGCGCCCTGGTCAGGCGGCGCCGGAGACAGGGCGAGGGACACCGCATGAGGCGGGTGACCATCAAGGACGTAGCGGCCGCGGCCGGCGTGTCGATCGGCACCGCGTCGAAGGCACTCAACGGCCAGGGCAAGCTCCGCGCCGAGACCAGGGACCGCGTTGCCCAGGCGGCCGAGCGGCTCGGGTTCGCGCCTAACCCGCTGGCCCAGGCACTGCTGACGGGCCGCTCGTACACCGTCGGGCTGATCACCACCGACAGCTTCGGCCGGTTCAGCATCCCGGTCATGCTCGGCGCCGAGGACGCGCTCGGCGCCGGGCTGATCTCGGTGTTCATGTGCGACACCCGCGACGATCCGGACCGGGAGCGGCGCTACATCGAGATGCTGACCGCGCGCCGGGTTGACGGGCTGATCGTCACCGGGCGCCGGATCGAGCCGCGCCTGGCCGTGCGGGCCGACCCCAGCATCCCGGTCGTGTACGCCATGACCCAGCCCGAAGGCGAGGGGGCCGCGGTGCTGCCCGACGATGAGGGCGGCGGGCGCATAGCCGCCGAGCACCTGCTCGCCATCGGCCGCCGTCGCGTCGCGCACATCACCGGTCCCGAGCGATTCCTCGCGGCGCGGTTGCGGGCGCGCGGCTTCCAGGCGGCGCTGGGCGCGGCCGGAGTCGAGCCGTGCGGCGCCGCGCGGTTCGGGGAGTGGAGCGAGCGCTGGGGCCGGGAGGCGGCTGGCCAGTCGCTCGCCGACCGGCCCGACGCGATCTTCTGCGGCAGCGACCAGATCGCCCGGGGCGTCGCCGACACGCTGCGCGCCGTCGGCCGTCGCATCCCGGAAGACGTCGCCCTCGTCGGCTTCGACAACTGGGCCCCGATGGCGCTGGGGGCGCTACCGCCGCTGAGCAGCGTCGACATGAGCCTGGAGGAGGTTGGCCGGGTGGCCGCCGAGCACTTGCTGGCCGCGATCGGCGGAGACCGGCTCGGCGGGGTGCACAAGGTGGCGAGCCAGCTGGTCGTGCGCGAGTCCTCTGGAGCCTAGCGGTTCCCGGGGCTGACCGCGCTGGTCGCCAGCCTGGCCGGGTACGGGTACGGGTACGGGTACGGGTACGGGTACGGGTACGGGTACGGGTACGGGTACGGGTACGGGTTCGCCCGGTTCCGGTTCCGCGGCTCGCCTGACGTCCGGCGTCGTCAAGGGCTGACGGCTGGGTAACTTCCCGGGAAGCCATGCCCGAACGTCACGGCGCGCCTGCGGACCGCACCGGAAGGGCGCAAATCCCTGGATTTCCCTTGCCCACCCCGACCGCAACGCGATATATCTCATACGGATAGCTATATCGTGGCGGGGCTGAGGCTGCGAAGAGGCTGAGGAAATCCGATGATCCGGGGCGCCGGGGCGCGTCTAAACGGTCAAAGGACGGGACGGGAGGATCAGTAATGTCCGTTTTGCGAGGCATCGTGCGGGCGCCATCGGGGCACCGCACCAAGTGGCTAGTGCTGGTGTTGTGGCTGGTAATCGTGGCCATCGCGGGGCCGCTGTCTGGCAAGCTGACCGGCGCTGAGAAGAACGACAGCGCGGCCTGGCTGCCGCCGAAGGCCGAGTCCACCCTGGTCCTCAACCTGCGCTCGCAGGTTGTTTCGCCGAACGTGTACCCGGCGGTGGTGGTCTACGAGCGGCCATCGGGCGTCACCCATGCCGACCTGGACAAGGCGCGGGCCGACGTCACGGCCTTCAACGGCGTCACCGGCGTGCAGCGCAGTCAGGTGGCCGGTCCCATCCCGTCCTCCGACGGCAAGGCGGTGGAGACCCTGGTGCCCGTCAACCTGGGCAGCAGCGGATGGAGCGCCGCGGGGCCGGCCGCGGACTCCCTGGCGGCCATCGCGCGGGGCGGCGGCACCGGGATTACGGTGCACATCGCGGGGCCGCTGGGGTACGCCGCCGACTCAGGCAAGGCGTTCAAGGGCATCGACGGCACGCTGCTGTTCTCCGCGCTCGCCGTGGTCATCATCTTGCTGCTGCTCACCTACCGCAGCCCGGTCCTGTGGCTGCTGCCGGTCATCTCGGCCGGCATCGCCCTGACCACCTCCCAGGCGGTCATCTACCTGCTGGCCGCGCACGCCGGGCTGACCGTCAACGCGCAAAGCGCGGGCATCCTCGACGTGCTGGTGTTCGGCGCCGGGACGGACTACGCGCTGCTGCTCACGGCCAGGTACCGCGAGGAACTGCGGCGGCATGAGGACCGGCACGCGGCCATGGCGGTCGCGCTGCGGCGAGCCGGGCCGGCGATCGTCGCCAGCGCGGCCACGGTGGTCATCAGCCTGCTGACCTTGTCGCTGGCCGAGTTGAACTCCACGGCCAGCCTGGGGCCGGTGCTGGCCATCGGCGTG
>JAICUO010000926.1 GCA_025935815.1 Streptosporangiaceae bacterium | reverse complement strand
CTGACACGGGCATTCACCCCCTTCAGATGCGGGCGACGAGCGGGTTAGAGTGTGAAATCGGCCATCATTCGTCAAAGGGACGGCTTTAGCCTCCGGGATTCAACTGACCTGGCCAGTTAGCGGTGTTTCTGCTTTCACGTCTGACTGAGCTGGGGTTTTAGCGCTTTCCGTCCCGGGCTGTCGTGCTGGGTGGCGCACCTGGATGGTGCGAGGCCGCGGGAGCCGGCCGGGAGGGTGAAATCACGGGTTCAGAAGCGAAGGGCGCTCTGGCCCTGGAAGATTGCGGGTTACCACACCGAGCAAATTCCAGACTGGAGCGCCCTTCGCGTGAAGGATACGTCCTGGGCTCATGCCCTGGAGGTCACCGCTGGCGGAAACGGACTGGTCGGGCATGCCGGGGCGATCTTGCTGCGCATGCTCGCCGACAGGACCGGCCTGACCTCCGAACTTGACTCGGCGCTGGGGCTGAAGGGCACGTTCCCCCTGATCAGCCGGGGCATGGTGCTGGCCTCGACGGCGATCTCGATCGCGATGGGCGCCACGGCCATGGCCGGCATCGAGGTGCTGGAGCAGCTGAAGCCGGCGCTCGGGGACGCGCCGTCCGATTCCACGGTCCGCCGGGTCCTGGACCTGGCCTCCGACCCCGTCCTGGTGAAGGTCGCGCAGGCCAGGGCGAGAGTCCGCAAGCGGGCGTGGAAGCTGATCGGGGAGACGCCGGGCGGGTTCCCCTGGATCGCCGTCGCGGGCAGGGTCCTGGCCGGGTGGACCGTCATCGACATGGACGGCACCTTGATCACCGCGTGCTCGGACAAGGAGAACGCCCGGCCCACGTGGAAGATGGGCTACGGCTTCCATCCGCTCGCGGCCTGGTGCATCAATACCCGCGAGTGCCTGGAGATGATGCTGCGCCCCGGGAACGCCGGCTCGAACACCTTCGCCGACCACAAGGACGTCCTGGGCCGGGCGCTGAAGCAGGTCCCGGCCGCGTACCGGCGGCAGGTCCTGGTCCGGGTCGACGGCGCCGGCGCCAGCCACAAGCTCGTCGAGCATCTCCTGGGGCTGTCCACCGAACGCAAGGCGCTGCTGTTCACCTGCGGCTGGACCATCCTCGACGCTGACGAGGACGCGATCGCCGCCCTGCCCGAAGACGCCTGGATACCCGGGCTGCTCCAGGACGGCGGCCTCGAGGAGGACAAGGACGTCGCCGAGATCACGCACCTGATGAGCCGCGCCGGGACCTGGCCGGAGGGGCTGCGGTTCATCGCCCGCCGGGTGAAGCCGTCCCGCCGGCACAAGAAGAACATGACCGCCTTCGAGAAGAAGACCGGCTGGAAGTACTCCATCACCTGCACGAACATCCCGTACACCGGGATGGGCGGCGTTCCGGGCAGCCAGCATCCCCAGTTCATCGACACCGCCCAGCGGGACCACGCCACCGTCGAGACCGGCGGCGTCCGCACCGCGAAGGCCATGGGGCTCCGGAACCTGCCGTCGAAAACCTGGCGGGTTAATAAGGGATGGGTCCTCGCCGCGAACATCGCCGCCGACCTCACCGCCTGGGCCCGGCTCCTCGGCCTTCATGACCAGGAAGAACTCCGCGACGCCACCCCGGATACGCTCCGCTGCCGTCTTTGGCGCGTCCCCGCCCGGCTCGTCCGCCACGCCCGGAAGCGGATCCTCAAGATCAGCCCGGACTGGCCCTGGAAAGAAGCCTTCATCACCTGCTGGAACCGGCTGTGCGCCATCCCGGCGCCCGGCTGACCAGCGCCAACTGCCCCGACGACACGGAAGGAGACGCATTCCGGCCAGGTGGAGGCCGGTGCCGCCCCGGGCACGCCGGGCAGCACCGCACGCCACCGGCCGGAACCGAAACGGACATGAAGCCCAAAAACCATCCCAAGCACAAACAGTAACCAGTGACGGTCAGCCTGACTCATTGAGGTTAGCCTGGGAGTGCCGTCGATGTCGGGTTGCAGGCAGCTGGATCCGCGTCTCGTGGTGCCTCCGTTGCCGCCACGGCATATCTGGCGCCCTCGCCTGATCACGGCGCTGGACGGCGCCGACGTGCCACTGGCTCTGCTGGCGGCGGGACCCGGGGCCGGCAAGACAGTCCTGCTCTCGGAGTGGGTGCTGCGACGCGACGAACCGGTCGCGTGGATGACGATGACCGCTGGCGATGTGACGCCGCAGCGGTTCTGGCACCTGCTGTGGTCCGCGCTGCGGGCGTGCGGAGCACAACACGACGACGTATCCCCCGTCACGGCGGGCAAGGATTCGATCGAGCGGGTCCAGGCGCTGCATGCCCT
>JAICUO010000553.1 GCA_025935815.1 Streptosporangiaceae bacterium | reverse complement strand
GGGCGGCTTCGACCACCTCCTGGGCGCGGGCGCGGTCAGCCGCGGCGGTGAGGACCTTGACATCTTCCTGCGCCTCATCCTGGCCGGCGGGCGCATCTGCTACGCCCCGTCCGCGCTGGTCTGGCATCAGCACCGGTCGCAGGCGAGCGCCCTGGCCGAGCAGGTCTACTCCTACGGCTACGGCCTGGGCGCGTACCTGGCCAAGCACTTGCTCAACCGGGACTTCACTGTGTCGTTCCTCATGCGCGGGTTCCTGGGCAAGGCCATGGACACCGGTGATCGCATGCACGCGGCGGCGCAGTCCAGCCAGCTCAGCGGCCGCGCCTGGCAGCTGGCGGCCCGCGAGGCGTCCGGGGTGATGGCCGGGGCCGTGCGGTATTACCGGGCCGCGCGCCGGCCAACTGAGGCGAGGTCATCATGAGCAGCGCTGGCCAGCCGCGGGTGACGGTCATCACGCCTGCCTACAACGTGGGCCGCTACATCGGCCAGGCGATGGACTCCGTGCTCGCCCAGTCGTTCCCGGACTTCGAGTACCTGGTGGTTGACGATGGCTCGACCGACAATACGGCGGACGAGGTCGGCAGGCGAGCCAGCGCCGACCCGCGCGTGCGGCCCCTCAGCACCGATCACGCCGGCGCCTGCCATGCGCGGAACGTGGCCATCAAGCAGGCCAGCGGCGAGTTCATCGCCTTCCTGGATGGAGACGACCGCTGGCATCCCCGGTTCCTCCACGAGCAACTGGCGCTCATCGAGTCCGCTGGCCCGGACGTGGCGGCGGTCTTCGCCCGCTCTCGCGTCATGTCGGAGAGCGGCCGCGTCTACCTGCTGCGCTGGCAGCGCGCGAAGCGCTACGACTTCGATGACATGCTCATCAACTCCTGCCCCCCGCGGTCCGGAAGCTCGCTGCTGATCAGGAAAGAGGCCTTCGACGCGGCCGGCCTGTTCGACGAGGACCTGGAAAGCGCGCAGGACCTTGACATGTGGCTCAGGATCCAGCATGGCTCCGGAATGCCTTACTTCCTGGGCAGCCGTAAGTACCTGCTCGACATCAGGGTGCGCGCGGGCGCCATCAGCCGGGATCACCAGAAGCGCTTCATCGCCCTCGATAAAGTGATCGCCGACCATGCCCCGAAATTGCGGCGCCGGCCCATCGGGATGGCCTATGTGCGGGCCGCGGTCTTCGCGTACAGGGCAGGCGAAGACGAGTTCGCCGCGCGCTGGTCGGTAGCCGCCAGCGAGGCGGGCCTTAGGCGCCTGCTGGCCGACCAGCACGGACGCAAGGTCCTTGGCTGGAGCATTCTGCCGCACCGTGGACGGGCAATGCTGCGCCAGGCCAGCGGGCTTCTCCGCTCGGCAATAGGGGTGATAGCGGGGGCCGGGGCGAGCATCCCGAGATAAGAAGATGAGCGCGATTCCCTTCCTCAACCGCGCCCGGACCTATACGGCTGACAGCCTGTTCCGGAACGCGATGTCACTGGTGCTGAACCTGGCCATTAAGTCCGGCTGCGGATATGGCGGGCTGGTGCTGCTCACCCACGTGTACTCAGTGCAGGCCGTCGGGCTTTCAGCAGCCGCCATGTCAGCCAGCTCGCTGGTCGTGGGATTCACGCAGTTCGGCACTGACTATTCGCTGCCGAGGTACTTGCCGACCAGCAAGAACAGGGAAGCGCTCATAAACACCCTGCACACCGGGATAATGCTGTCCACTCCGGTCGTCTCGGTTATCTTCCTCCTGCTGCCGGCCGCGCACAAGATGTTCTCCCTGGGCGGCTGGCTGTTCGCCGCGGCATTCATCATGATCTCGACGTTGCAGGCCGGGGTGACCTTCCTTGGCCTCGTCATGTCAAGTGACCGGGCATCCGCCACCCTCACCACCATTAACATAATCCCGAACGCCGCCACGGTCGTCGCGCCGCCGGTATTCACCGTCCTGGGGAATGTCGGATCATTCCTGGCCCGCGGGATAACGCACCCGTTCTCCTACGCCGCCACCGCCATCACGCTGGCCAGGCGTGGTCACCGGTTCCGGCCGGCGCTGCGCGTCGACGCCCTGCGGGGAATGGTCCGCTTTTCCCTGGGCATGTACGCGGCATCCACCATTGGCGGCCTGCCGCCATTGCTAATCCCCATCATCGTCCTCTCGCGGCTCGGTGCCGATGGCACCGCGTACTGGTCGATCGCCTATACGGTCGCGACGCTGTTCTACCTGCTTCCGTCGATGATCACCCGAGCCCTGATGCCCGAGATATCGTCACGGCCGGCCGAGCGCAAGCTCCTCCTGCGGAAAGCGGCGCTCTTGATACTGGCGCTAGTTTTCCCCGCGCTCATAATAGCGTATGTCTTCGCGCCTATCGCCCTGGTCGTATTCGGCCACAAGTACGTCGCTTCGGCATTGGTTGCCCTGCGCTGGCTCATCGCCGCCGGGTTCATATCGGCGATTAACTACCTGCCGGGCGCGATCTTGTTCCTGGCCAAGAAAAGCGGCGCGATCGTCGTCATCAACGTGGTTAACGCCGCGATCGTGCTCGCCCTGGGCGCCGTATGGGCGGTCGACCCCCGGGAGATGGCGATCACCTGGTTCGCCGGGACCGTGGCCAATATGGCCTTGTTCGGGCTGTACGCCTTCCTGGCGTTGCGCCAGGTCGGCTATCGCCTGGCGGCCCTGGGCGGGGACCAGCACTCCCGGGTTTCCACGGCCACGGACTCCTTCCCCGCGGATGCGCCGATGCCGGCCGCGCTGCAAGAGGCCTTCAACGTGCTTTACGACATTGCCGCCCGCCAGCGCAGGGCTGAGCGGGCGAGAACGACAGGGTCGCTCACCCGGGCGTTCGATGTGCTGTCCATGATCGCCGAGCAGCAGCAACGCGGACCGGTCATGCGTGACCCCAGCCAGTACAACCAGATGACCCAGCCGCATGGCCTCTTCTCGGTCCTCATGCTCCAGGAGGCCGAGCGAGGCCGGTTCGGCCGGGATGACGACCGGGATCACCCGGGCCAGAAAGCAGCCGTCAGGTAGCCGCGGCCATTCAGCCGGTGACCTGCGGCCGGCGGAAGAACGTCGTCTCGCGTACGTCGGTAGTGGCCTTAAAGCCGGTGAAGGACGCCTTCTGCCACCCGGGAAGCGCGGACCTCCCCAGCCGGGCCAGTTGCGGCCGGTCGGTGTCGTCCAGGATGAGCAACCCGCCCGGCTTCACCTTCGGAGCGCCCCGGCGCAGGCACTGCGGCCGGTGCAGGCCATCCACGATCACGATGTCGAAGGTGTTGTCCCGGAACTGGTCGATGGCGGCCACGTAGTCCCCGGCGTTGTCCGGGATCGCGCGGATGTCCGCCGCCGGGCAGCGCTCGGTGACCTTGGCCAGCCAATCCGGGTTGTGCTCGACCGAGGTGACCGCGGCGCCGTGGTCGCTCAGCCAGACGGTCGACGAGCCCGACCCCCACTCGAAGACCCGGTCCCCCGGCCGCAGGTGCTCGGTGAGGTAGCGGATCGCGCGATCGTTCCACCACGGGACCCCCGCGTCGGCGGCGAGGTTACGGCGGAACAGCACGCCGATGGTGGCGATCGCGCTCGGGTGCAGGATCAGGGTCCGCAAGTTCTCAGTCCATCGCCGCAGCGGCGCAGGCAGCCGGCGGAACAAGCGCAGCGGTAGGGCCGTCATCCGGATCGCGTCACCTCACTCGCTGGCCAGCGAGCTCGTCGAGGCGATCGAGTACCTCCGGGGTGAGCTGGCTGTCGAACTTCCGCGCGAAGAAGGCGCCGCTGGCGCTCAGCGCGGGAAGGTCCGCCGGGCCCAGCAGTTCCGGGTTCGCCTTGCCCTCGACCCACCGGATGTAGCGCTTATGGCTCTGGACGATCTTCAGGTGGTCGGCCTCGTTGACCAGCAGGACCGGCAGCAGCGCCTCGGCCGGGCTCGCGCACCAGTAGAGGTAGCGCTCGACCTGCGGCAGGCGCTTGCGCTGGGCGAGCACGTGGTCGACCGCGGCCGCGCTCAGGTTGACCCAGGTCTCAGCGACATAGAGCCGCAGCCCGTCGTGAAAGGGGGTCGACCGCGGCCACGGGATGGATTTCGGGCTTCCCGGGACCCGCATCCGGTGCAGGTACCGGTCGCGGCATCGCGCCTGCCACGGGTGGTAATCATCACGCGGGTCATCCGGCACCGGAAACCACCGGACGTAGGCGTCCGCGTCCGCCTTCGCGAGCTCGTCTTCGGTCTGCCTCAGGCTCTGCACCGGGTAATCCTGACCGGATACCACCAGCACCCAGGAGAAGTCAGGAACCATGCGGCGGGCCTCCTCCAGCAGGCGCAGCACGCCCTGGGCCAGGCTCAGCCGCCCCCAGTCGCACGGATCCGGATCCGGCACGAGGATGGTCCGGTCGCCGGCCGCCAGCCTGTGCGGTGTCCCGCGCGGATCGTGATGCACCAGGGCCACGGTATTGCTGCCCTCATGGATACGCTGAATGAGCCTGTGCAGCAGCGCCTGGTCGCGATGTGATTGCACGGCGACGACCACGGGTCCAGCGCTCATCGTTCTCCATGGCTGTGTCATCAGGTCAGCTGTGTCATCAGCTGGCCCTGTCGGGTGAGCATGAACTCCGACATACGCCGGAATGGCACGTTTCCCCACGCTAAGCTTCAGCAACAGTAGTTGAGCATAGGACGTGCCTGGGGCATCGACAGCGGGATGGCATGGAAAACACGAATTCTCGGAGCGCGCTCGACGGCCTGACCTCAGCCCACCTGCCACTGGTCTACAACGTCGTCGGCCTGGCCCTAAACGGCCACCCGGACCGGGCCGGCGTGGTGCGGGAGACGATGACGGCCGCCGTCCCTGATCCCCGCGCCGACCCCCGGACCGAGGCCGCGTTCCGGCGCAGGCTGCTGGCCACCTGCGTCTCCCGGGTCCGGGAGGCCAGCCAGGGGACTCGCCCGCGGCCCGCCGCGGGCGGCGCGGCCGATTCCGACTTCGTGCAGCTCGCGGTGCGACGGCTGCGGCTGGCCGGCGAGCAGCGCGAGCTCCTCGAGGCCAGCCGCTGGCTCGGCGACGAGGACCGGCTAATGCTCGCCCTGTGGTGGCAGGAGGCCAGGGGCGCGCTGCACCGCGACGAGCTGGCGACCGCGCTCGGGCTGTTCCCGGACGCCGCCGTCGAGGCCGTCACCCGCCTGGCGCGGCAGCTGGACGCCTCCCGCGCCGTTGAGCGGGCGCTGCGCCGGGACCCGGCCTGCCCGGGCCTGATGGCCGCGGCCGACGGGCGGGACGGCCCGGCCGACCCGGCCGCGCGCGACCGGCTCGCCCAGCACG
>JAICUO010000028.1 GCA_025935815.1 Streptosporangiaceae bacterium | reverse complement strand
TCGATCCGGTGACCGGGCAGGCGCTCGGTGAGCCGCGCCGGCTGTGGCCGGGAACGCCGGGCGCGCAGTTCCCCGAGGCGCCGCACCTGTACCCGGTCGGCGACTACTGGTACCTGCTGATCGCCGAGGGCGGGACCGAACGCGGCCACTGCGCCTCGGTCGCGCGCGCCCCCCGGCCCTGGGGACCCTTCGAGCCCTGCCCGGCCAACCCCATCGTGACCCACCGCAGCACCGCCCGCCCGATCCAGAGCACCGGCCACGGGGACCTCATCCAGGCACCCGACGGGTCGTGGTGGATGCTGCTGCTGGGAACGCGGCCGCGCGGCGGCTTCCCCGCCTGGCACGTCATGGGGCGCGAGACCTACCTGATCCCGGTCACCTGGGCCGATGGCTGGCCAACCGCGGGCGAGGTGGCCCCGGTCATGGCCGCGCCCCCGTGGCCGGCCCGCCCGTTCGCCGCCAGCGGGGCACGCGACGACTTCGACCAGCCCGGGCTGCACCCCCGCTGGATCTCGGTGCGCTCCCGGCCCGGTCACTGCTGGTCCACCCAGGACCGCCCCGGCTGGCTCACCCTGCACGCCCCCGGCAACTCCCCCGACGACACCTCCTGCGGCCCTAATTCCCGCAACGAGCCCGGCACTACGTTCGTTGGCCGCCGTCAGCAGGACCTGTCCTGCCAGGTCCGGGCGCTGGCCGACGCCGCCCGCGGCCGGGGCGGCCTCGCGGTCCGCCTCGACGACCGGCACCACTACGAGATCGAGGCGAGCGCCGGCCAGGTCCGGGCGCTGGCCCGGATCGGGCCGGTGCGGCAGGTGCTGGCCACCCTGGCGGTACCCGACGGGCCGGTCGTGCTGCGGGTCGAGGTGATCGCCACCGAGCCGGGCCTGGAGCACCCGCTCAAGGAGCCCGACCTCGTGCGCCTGGGCGCCGAAGCCCCCGACGGCAGCTTCACCGCGCTCGCCGAGCTCGACGGCCGGTACCTGTCGACCGAGGTCGCCGGCGGCTTCACCGGACGGGTGATCGGCATGTACGCCGCCGCCGGCACGGTCGCGTTCGACTGGTATGACTACGATCCGATCGGATAAAAGCGCCGGGCGGGCCGGCCGCCCCGAGGCCGCCGGCCCGCCCGCGCTCGTCACGCTGGCGTACCCCAGGTCAGCAGCCGTCGTACGGTGACCAGTTGGACTGGCCGCCCGCCGCGATCGCGTTGTTGAACACCTGGTTCTGCTCGGCCACGCTGGCGTTGCCGAAGCTGCCCGGGTTACCGCCGTAGGCGGCCCAGGTCGACGCGCTGAACTGGTAGAGGCCGTAGTGGCCGCTGGAGTTCATGACCTGGCTGTTACCGCCGGACTCGCGGGCGATGACGCACGCCTGAAAGGACCCGCTGCTGCCGGCGTAGGTGCTCGCGGCGTGCACGGGCGCGGAGTGCGCGCTGCTGGCCGGAGCGGACGACCCGTAGTGCGTGGTGGCCGTGGCGGTCGCCGCGACCGGCGCGGGCGCCGGAGCGGGCCCGAGCACCGACGGCGGCTTGGGGATCGTGCGCGGCTTGGCCGGCACGGTCAGGACCTGCCCCACCTCGATCTCGTTCGCGTACCGGATCTGGTGCTGGTTGGCCCAGTAGAGCGCCGGCCAGTAGTCCGGGCTCTGGTACAGGCGCTTCGCGATGGCGCTGAGGGTGTCACCGGCCTTGACGGTGTACTTGGCCGGAAGCGCCGCGTGATGCGCGGCGGCCGTCCGGGCGGCGGCCGCCGGCTGGACAGTGGTCGCCGGCAGCGCCAGCGACGCCAGCCAGGCCGGGGTCGCGGACGGCGCGCCGCCCGCCCGCGCGCCCGCCGCGTGGTGGCCAGGCGCCTGCGTGGCCGCCTGCGCGCTGGCCGAGGTGCTGGCCACTGCGATCGCCGCGGCGACGCCGACGAGCGCGGGCGTAGCGACGCCCCGCAGCCGGCGGGTGATACGGGGACGTGCGGAATGACGTGGGTAACCCAAAGGGGTCCTTTCCAAGAAGGTCGCGCTCACCGGGAACCTGCCTGACCGTTACGCACGAGGCGCATGAGGCGCAGGCAGACTTCGGAGCACCTGACATCACGGCAGCGTAAATGCAATAAGACATATGAGCAAACAACTGACCAATGAGGCCTGAATAGGTACACTCGCCCCACGATGGTGCCTCATCTGTCGCTCCAGTCACACGACACGCAGCAGGTACGGTCAAGACACGCCGCGTCGGCCGCGCCTGCGCGATGAGTCACAGTGCCGTTGACAGTCTTATCTGCATGGAAGCAACCAACCTTGGCGATCTTTATCACCTGCCGATACTCGAATGGGCCGATGTGGCGGCCCGGCTCGATGCGGGCCTGGGCCAGGCCCCCGGCAGCGGAGGGCCGGACCGGCACACCTGCTGGCTGGCCACGATCAACCCCGACGGGAGCCCGCACGTCACCGGCGTCGGCGCCCTGTGGGCCGACGGATGCTGGTGGTTCGAGACCGGCCAGGGCACCCGCAAGGGCAAGAACCTGGCCCGCGACCCGCGCTGCACGCTGAGCGTCGCCGCCCGGGAGTTCGACCTCGCCGTCGAGGGCGAGGCCACCGTGGTCACCGACCCGGCCACCGTCGCCGGCCTGGCGCGGCGCTGGGCGGCGGAGGGCTGGCCAGCGCGGGCCGACGACACCGGCCAGGCGCTCACCGCCGAGTACAGCGCGCCCTCGGCCGGCCCGCCGCCCTGGCACGTGTACCGGCTCACCCCGCGCACGGCGACCGCCCTGGCCACCGTCCCCCCGGCGGCGCCACCCGCTGGCGGTTCTAACCTGGTGCCTGGAGGTGCGCACGCATGGACAAGGCACAGGCCGACGAGTGGCTGCGGGAGTACGTCGAGGCGTGGAAGAGCTACGACCGCGCCCGGATCGGCGAGCTGTTCGCCGAGGATGCCAGGTACCGGTATCACCCGTATGACGAGCCGGTGACGGGCCGGGAGGCGGTGGTCCGGTCATGGCTCGGCGAGGACGACCACGAGGGCGCGTTCACCCCCGACGAGCCGGGGACCTTCGATGCCGCTTACCAGGCGGTCGCCGTCGATGGCGACATGGTGGTGGCCACCGGGGCCAGCAGCTACCTGGCCGGGCCGGGCGGTGAGGTGGAGAAGGTCTACGACAACTGCTTCGTGATGCGCTTCGACGCGGCCGGCCGGTGCCGGGAGTTCACCGAATGGTACGTTCAGCGACCACTCCGCCTGTAAGGCGCCCCACAGCCACGCGCCCCCGGCGGCCGCGCCCGGTACCGCCGTACGCGACACTGGGCGGATGCGTGAGCTGCTTGTCATCGGCATGGGCCCCGGCCATCCCGACCAGGTCACCGTCCAGGCGGTGAACGCGCTCAACCGGGTCGACGTGTTCTTCCAGTTCGACAAGGGCGACGCCAAGTCGGGGCTGAACGCCGCCCGCGAGGAGATCCTCGCCCGGCATGTGGTGAGCGAGCAGGGCACCCGGCCCGGGTACCGGGTGGTGACCATCCCCGAGCCGCCCCGGGATCGTTCGGTGTCGCTGGACCGGGCGGGGTATGAAGGGTCAGTCGGTGACTGGCACCAGGCCCGGGCCGAGCTCATCGGGCAGGCCCTGGCCGCCGAGCTCGGCCCGGACGGGGTCGGCGCCTGCCTGGTGTGGGGCGACCCGTCGGTGTACGACTCGACGCTGCGGATCATCGACCGGGTGCTGGCCAGCGGCGTGGTGGAGCTCGCGTACTCGGTGATCCCCGGCGTGACCAGCGTGCAGGCGCTTGCGGCGGCGCACCGCATCCCGCTGAACCGGGTCGGCGAGCCAATCCACATCACCCCGGCCCGCCGGATCGCGGGCGGCCTGCCCGACGGGCTCGACAGCGCCGTGGTCATGCTGGACCGCGGCTTCACCGCGGCCGAGGTCGCCGAGCCCTCGCTGAGCGTGTTCTGGGGCGCCTACCTCAGCACGGCCGACGAGGTGCTGATCCGCGGCCCGCTCGGCGAGGTCGCCGCCGCGATCACCCGCACGCGCGCCGAACTGCGCGAGCGCCACGGCTGGATCATGGACACTTACCTGCTCCGCCGCGACCGCCCCGATCAGCCCGGCGCCTAGCCCTCCCCGCCGCCCGGCCAGCGACATCTCGAAGAGTTCATACGAGCGGAAGACTTTTCATCGTATTCGATGAAAAGTCTTCCTGATTCGAAAGCTCTTCGCGATAATCCCGCCGTCGCCCGCCTCGCGCCCGCTCGCGTTACTCGTCGCGCGGCGAGCGATCGCGCGCCGCCGAGTACAGGTGGCTGTCGCGGAAGCCCTCCGCGGCCAGGACCTTCCCGACGATGATCACCGCGGTCCGCTTCACCCCGGCCGCGAGCACCTGGGCGGCGATGTCGCCCAGGGTGCCGCGCAGCGTCACCTCGCCCTCCTGGCTCGCGTAGGCGACCACCGCCGCCGGGCACCGCGGCCCGTAATGCGGCAGCAAGTCCGCCACGGCCTGCTCGACCCGCTGTATGGCCAGGTGCAGCACCAGGGTCGCGCCCACCGCGCCAAGGCTGGGCAGGTCCTCCCCCGGCGGCATCGGGGTGGCCCGCTGCGCGATCCGGGTCAGCACCACCGTCTGGCCGACGCCGGGGACGGTCAGCTCCCGGCGCAGCGTCGCCGCCGCCGCCGCGAACGCCGGAACGCCCGGCGTAATGTCGTAGGCGATCCCGGCCCGGTCCAGGCGCCGTGCTTGCTCGGCGATCGCGCTGAACACCGCCGGGTCGCCCGAGCAGAGCCGGACCACGTCGCGCCCGGCCGCATCGGCCTGCGCCATCGCCGCGATGATCTCCTCCAGCGTGAGGTCGGCGGTGTCGATCAGCGTGGCGTCGGCCGGGCAGTGCGCGAGTACCTCGGCGGGCACCAGGCTGCCCGCGTACAGGCACACCGAGCACCGCGCCAGCAGGCGCTGCGCGCGGACGGTGATCAGGTCGGCCGCGCCCGGCCCGGCGCCGACGAAGTGAACGGTCACGAATCCTCCTGCGTAACGGCCTTGATCGCGGCCCACTGCGTCACCGGCAGGGCGGGCCGCCAGGCGGTGAAGCCGCCGAGCGGGCCCGCGCGCTCCACGCTGAGCCGGGTCAGCGTACCGCCGAGGCGGGCCCGCCAGCCGGCCAGGGCCTGCTCGCCCTCGATGGTTACCGCGTTCGCGACCAGCCGCCCGCCCGCGCCCAGCGCCGCCCAGCACGCGGCCACCACGCCGTCGCCGGTGACCCCGCCGCCGATGAACACCGCGTCCGGCCCCGGCAGCCCGGCCAGCGCCTCCGGGGCCGATCCGGCCACGGTCACCAGGCCCGGCACGCCGAGCGCGGCGGCGTTGCGGGCGATGCGGTCGCGGCGGTCGGCGCGCGGCTCGATCGCGATGGCACGGCTGGCCGGGTGGACGCGCATCCACTCGATGCCGACGCTGCCCGAGCCGGCGCCGACGTCCCACAGCAGCTGGCCGGGGACCGGGACGAGCGCCGCCAGCGCCACCGCGCGGACCTCCCGCTTGGTGATCTGCCCGTCGTGCGCGAACGCGTCGTCGGGCAGGCCGGGCACCCGTGGCAGCGGGGGCCCGGCCTGCCCGGCGTCAACGGCGCACTCGATCGCGAGGATCGCCAGGCGGCTGTGCGGCCGCTCGCCGGCCGGCCCGACCTGCTCGTCCGGACCGCCCAGGTCGGCCAGCACCGTCACCGGGCTGCCGCCAAAGCCCCGGACCGCCAGCAGCGCCCGGACGTCAGCGGCGGCATCTGGCTCGGCCACCAGCGCCAGCACCCGGCGGCCGGGTTGCAGCAGCGGGTGCAGCAGCTCGCGGGGCCGGCCGACCAGACTCACCACGTCCACGTCATCCAGCGGCCAGCCGAGCCGCGCGGCGGCCAGCGAGATCGACGACGGGTGCGGCAGCACCCGCACGCGCGCCGCGCCCAGCAGCCGCACGAGGGTCGCGCCGATCCCGTAGAACATCGGGTCGCCGCTGGCCAGCACGACCAGGCCGCCGCCGGCGTGCTCCGCGACCAGGGCGGGCAGCCCGGGCCGCAGCGGGCTCGGCAACGGCACCCGCCGGCCGCGGGCCTCCCCCGGCACCAGCGCCAGCTGCCGGGGGCCGCCGGCGATCACCCCGGCCGCCGAGATGGCGGACTGCGAAAGCGGGGACAGCCCCGCCCACCCATCTGCGCCGATCCCAGCCACGGTCACGATCTCGGACGCCACGCCGTACAGTGTGCCGCACCGTTCCCGCGTCCAGGCACCGCCGCGCCCTCGGACCGCGCAGACTGTGCGAAGATTGCGGGCGAACGGCTGCTGAGGAACTCGGTGCGAATCCGAGACGGTCCCGCCACTGTGACCTGCCGAGCCTGCCTAACAGGCGCCGCGGGAAGCCAGACCCTCACGCCGCCGAGCCGCCGGGCCGCTGCCCGGTGGTCGACGCTGACGGCGGGCGCGGACACCCGCCGGGTAAGGAGCTCCTGGCCGTTGACCGAGTTTCCGTTCAGCGCCATCGTCGCGATGGACGACATGCGCCTGGCCCTCATCCTCAACGCGGTCTCCCCGGCCGTCGGCGGGGTGCTGGTGCGCGGCGAGAAGGGCACCGCCAAGTCGACCGCCGTCCGCGCGCTGACCGCCGTCTTGCCGCCGGTCGAGGTCATCCCCGGGTGCCGGTTCTCCTGCGATCCGGTGACGCCCGACCCGCACTGCCCGGACGGCCCGCACGGTGAGGGCCCGCCGGGTGACCCCCGGCTCGGCTGGCATCCGGGCCGGGCGCAGCCTCGCCCCGCCCGGATGGTCGAGCTCCCGGTCGGGGCCACCGAGGACCGGCTGACCGGGTCGCTGGATGTCGGCAAGGCGCTCACTGAGGGCGTCACGTCCTTCCAGCCGGGCTTGCTGGCGGCCGCCCACCGCGGCGTCCTGTACGTGGACGAGGTGAACCTGCTGCACGACCACCTCGTGGACCTGCTGCTCGACGCGGCCGCCCTCGGCACCAGCTACGTCGAGCGGGACGGGGTCTCGGTGCGCCACGCGGCCCGGTTCCTGCTCGTCGGCACCATGAACCCCGAGGAAGGCGAGCTGCGCCCGCAGCTGCTTGACCGGTTCGGGCTGACCGTCGAGGCGGCCGCCCCCCGGGATCCGGCGAGCCGCGCCGAGGTGGTCCGCAGGCGGATCGCGTTCGACGCGGCCCCCGGGCCGTTCGCGGCCCGGTTCGCCGGTCAGGAGGCGGCGCTCGCCGCCGCCATCGCCGGCGCCCGTCAGCGCCTGCCCAGGGTCGCCCTCGGCGACGACGCCCTGGAGCGGATCGCCTCGGGGTGCGCCAGCTTCGAGGTGGACGGGCTGCGGGCCGACATCGTGATCGCCCGGGCCGCGCTCGCGCACGCGGCCTGGTCCGGCCGGGACGCGGTCACCCGCGAGGACATCCGCGTGGCGGCCCGGCTGGCGCTGCCGCACCGGCGGCGGCGCAACCCGTTCGACGCCCCCGGCCTCGACGATCGGCAACTCGACGACGCCCTCGGCGATGACGAGCCCGGCGACGGCGAGCCCGGCGACGATGGAACCGACGACGACGACCCGGGCGACGGCACCGATCCCCCGCCGCCCGGCCGAGGGCAGCCCCCCGCCCGGGAGGGCGCCCGGGACCCGGCACCGCGAGGCCGCCAGCCCTCGGCGGACGTTACCACCAGCGAAAACGACCCCGCCCGGGAAGGCAACTCAGCCAGCGCGGACGACCCCGGCTCCCAGCCGCTGGCCCCGGCCGGAGCGGCCCGCGAGATCATCGCCCCGTCCGGCGCCACGTTCCGCGCCCGGCGCCTTGAGGTGGCCGGCCAGGGGCACGGCGCTCCCGGCCGCCGCTCGCGGGCCGTCGCCGCCGGCGGCCGGACCGTGGCCGCCGCCCTGCCGCACGGCCCGGCCCGCGACCTGCACCTGACCGCCACCTTGATGGCCGCCGCCCCGCACCAGGCCCGCCGCCGCCGGGCCGGCCCCGGCCTGCTGCTGCAGACATGCGACCTGCGCGAGCGCCGCCGGGAGGGCCGCGAGTCCAACCTGGTGCTGTTCCTGGTCGACGCCAGCGGCTCGATGGCCGCCCGCCGCCGGATGGAGGCGGTCAAGGGCGCGGTGCTGTCGCTGCTGCTCGACGCCTACCAGCGGCGCGACAAGGTGGGGCTCATCTGCTTCCGGGGTGACACCGCTCAGGTGCTGCTGCCCCCCACCTCCTCGGTGGACGCCGCCGCCCGCCGGCTGGCGGCCATGCCCGCCGGCGGGCGGACCCCGCTGGCCGCCGGCCTGGCCGAGGCGCGCGCCACGCTCGCCCGCGAGCGGCTGCGTGACCCCCGGCGACGGCCGCTGCTCGTCATCGTCACCGACGGCCGCCACACCCGGGGCGCCGACCCGGCCGCGGCCGCCGCCCATCTGCGCCACGACAACATCGCCTCCATCGTCGTCGACTGCGAGGCCGACCCCGTGCGGCTCGGCCTGGCGGGGGCCCTGGCGCGACTGCTCGGCGCCCAGTACCTGAGCCTGCCAGACCTCGGGGACCTGTCGGCGGGCCTGCTGGCCGACTCGGTCCGCACTTACCGGAAGGTGGCCTGACCCCCGATGCCGCAAGGAAAACCGGACAGCGTCCCCGAGGACGGGCTGACGACGCGACAGCGCCGCAACCGCCCGCTGCTGATCGTGCACACCGGGGCGATGAAGGGGAAGTCCACCGCCGCGTTCGGCATGGCGCTGCGCGGCTGGAACCAGGGCTGGAGCATCGGGGTCTACCAGTTCGTCAAGAGCGCCAAGTGGAAGGTCGGCGAGGAGGCTGCGTTCCGGGCGCTCGGCCGGCTGCACGCGCAGACCGGCGAGGGCGGCGCGGTCGCCTGGCACAAGATGGGCGAGGGCTGGTCGTGGATCCAGCGCGGCGACCCCGATGACCACGCCGCCAACGCCCGCGAGGGCTGGGCGCAGGTCAAGCGCGACCTGGCTGCCGAGCGCCACGACATGTACGTGCTGGATGAGTTCACCTACCCGATGAAATGGGGCTGGGTCGACGTCGCCGACGTGGTGGCCGCGCTCGCGCGGCGCCCCGGCCACCAGCACGTCGTGATCACCGGCCGCGACGCCCACCCGGACCTCATCGCCGCCGCCGACCTGGTCACCGAGATGACGAAGGTCAAGCACCCGATGGACTCCGGCCAGAAGGGCCAGCGCGGCATCGAGTGGTGACGATCCCCCGGGTCGTGATCGCCGCCCCCGGCAGCGGCCACGGCAAGACCTCCGTCGCCACCGGGCTGCTGGCCGCGCTGCGCCAGCGGGGCCTGGCGGTCTCCCCGCACAAGGTCGGCCCGGACTACATCGACCCCGGCTACCACGCCCTCGCGGCCGGCCGGGCGGGCCGCAATCTCGACCCCTGGCTGACCGGCGCGGACCACGTCGTGCCGATGTTCCTGCACGGCGCGACCACCCCCATCCCCGCCGACATCGCGGTCATCGAGGGCGTGATGGGCCTGTTCGACGGCAAGGCGGGCGGTGCCAGCGAAGACACCGCCGACGAGAGCACCGGGGGCGACTTCGCCTCCACCGCGCACGTCGCCCGGCTGCTGGCCGCCCCGGTCGCGCTGGTCATGGACGCCTCCGGCATGGCCGCCTCCGCCGCCGCCGTCCTGCACGGGTTCGCGACCTTCGACCCGCGCGCCCGCGTCGCCGGGGTGATCTTCAACAAGGTCGGCACCCCGCGCCACGAACAGCTCCTGCGCGACGCCGCCGACGCCGCGGGCATCCCCGTCCTCGGGGTGATCCCCCGCCAGGCGCGGCTCACCGTCCCCTCCCGCCACCTCGGGCTGATCCCGGCCGCCGAGCTCGGCGCCGCCGCCCAGGCCGCGGTCAGCGCCCTCGCCGCGGTCATCACCGCCCACGTGGACCTGCCCGCCGTGCTGCGGCTAGCCCGCTCGGCCGGCCCACTCCCCGCCCCCCGCGATCATTCCCCGCAACGATCCGTCCCCGCTGCCCCGTTCCCCCGCCTCGCGCTGGCGGCCGGGCAGGCGTTCACCTTCGGCTACCCCGAGCACGCCGAGTTGCTCACCGCGGCCGGGGCCGAGGTCGTCACCGTGGACCCGCTGCGGGAGGAGCGCCTCCCCGACGGCACCGACGGCCTGGTCATCGGGGGCGGCTTCCCCGAGGAGCACGCCGGCCAGCTGTCGGCCAACGAGAGCCTGCGGGCGCAGGTGGCGGCGCTGGCCGCCGCGGGCGCGCCCGTCATCGCCGAGTGCGCCGGTCTGCTGTACCTGGCCCGCTCCCTGGACGGGCACCCGATGTGCGGCGTGCTCGACGTCGAGGCGACGATGACCCCCGCGCTCACGCTCGGCTACCGCGACGCCGTCGCCGCCGCTGACTCCCCGCTCGCCCCGGCCGGGACGCGGGCGCGCGGCCACGAGTTCCACCGCACCGCCGTGACCCCCGCGCGGCGCGCGGGCGGCGAAGGTGCGGCCCTGGCTTCCGGGGGGCACGGGGGGTCGCCCCCCCGGGAGATAGCAGCGGCGTGGCACTGGATGGCGGCCGGGACCGCCGTCGCCGAGGGCTTCGTCCACGGCGGCGTGCACGCCTCCTACCTGCACACGCACTGGCAGGGCATCCCCGGCGCGGCGCCCCGCGTCGTCGCCGCCGCCCGGCGCTACGCCGCTGCCCGCCGGCGCCGCGGGTTACGCCCGGCAGGTGAGCGGCCGGCCGCCGTTGTAGCTGATCATGTCGGCCAGCGCGGCGGCGAAGTCAATCGGCCCGCCCCTGGCCTCGGCGGGCCCGGCCAGGTCGGCGTACGCGCGGTGCAGGTTCCCGACGGTCCGCTCCGGGTCGCTCCACCCGGCGTACTGGCCCAGGTCGGCGCCGCGCGCCAGCTCCAGCGGCGCGAGGCCGGCGGCGCGGCCCTCCGCCGCCAGGCCGGCGATGAACCGCAGGTAGCCGAGCACCGGCTCGATGAGCTCGGGGCCGCCGGCCGGCCCGTGGCCGGGAACGATCGTGCGGGCGCCCAGCCGCGCCAGGAAGTTCTCCAGGACGTCGATGGCGCCCAGCACCGACCCGGACAACAGGAACGGGGTGCCGCCGTTGAAGATCAGGTCCCCGCAGAACACCACGGAGCGCTCGGGGATCCACACCACGATGTCGTTGGTCGTGTGGGCCGGCCCGCCCGCGTACAGCAGCTCGCAGCGCAGGTCATCGGCCCACAGGGTGATCTTGTCGGTGAAGGTGAGGAACGGCAGGGCGAGTTCCAGGTCCCCGTAGTCGGTGTCGGTCCACACTCCGGAGTTGCGCGGGAGGCCCAGCAGGCGCATCTCGGGCCGCGCCCGCTCGTGGGCGACGATCGTGGCCCCGGTGAACAGCCCGTTGCCGGCGGTGTGGTCGGGATGGTGATGGGTGTTGACCAGCGTGCGCACCGGCGCCCGGGTGACGCCGCTGATGGCGGCCAGGAACGCCCGGGTGCGCCGCTCGGTGGAGCACGCGTCGATAGCGCTCACGCCGGTCCGGCCGACGATGAAGCCGGTGTTGTTGATCATCCAGGTGCCGTCCGGCTGGATGTACCCGAAGACGCCGTCCGCCACCTCTACCAGGGAGAACTCGACGGGCGTATCAACGTGGCCATGGCTCATCGCCGGTCCCCTTCCGCTGGCGGACGTGCGCATCTTGCAAGCATGCCACGGGTTCTCGCTGGCGTCAGTCGGCGTAGAACCGGCCGGGGGTGGCGCCGAAGGCGCGCCGGAAGGCCTCGATGAACGCGCTCGGGTTGGACCATCCGCACGCCAGCGCCGCGCTCGTCACCGTTGCCCCCTCCGCCAGCAGCACCAGGGCGCGCTGCAGCCGCAGCTGGGTGCGCCACTGCGGGAAGCTCATCCCCGCCTCCTGCCGGAACAGCCGGCTGAGGGTCCGCTCCGACGCGCCCACCTCCCTCCCCAGGTCCGCCAGCGTTCGCGGCTCGGCCGGGTTCGCCCGCAGCAGGGCGGCGATCGCCCGCAGCCGGTCGTCGGCCAGCGCCGGCAGCCGGGCCGGGAGCTGGCCGACCCGCCGCAGCTGATCCAGCGCGACCCGCTCCATGTTCTCGCGCGCGGCGGCGGTATAGGGCGGCCCGTCATCGCGGGTGAGCGCGACGATGATCTCCCGCAGCAGCGGGCTGACCGCCACGACGACCGGGCCAGCGGGCAGCGGCGGACCCGGATCGCGCCCCATGGTGGCCGGGAAGACCAGCGTCCGCATCTGGGTCGGGCCGTGCGCCTGGTGGGAATGCGCCACGCCCGCCGGGATCCACACCGCTCGCTGCGGGGGGACGATCCAGGTCCCGGTAGCGGCCGTGCTGGCCAGCACCCCGGTGCTCGGGTACACGAGCTGCTGCACGTCGTGGTAGTGCCAGTCGTCGATTTGGCGATGACCCAGCGCGTGGTATGTGGGCCCGGTCAGCTGCCGCAATTCCGGGTCCTGGCGGGTATACCGCATAATTCGTCAGTTTACCGGTAGCCCGGCGCGACGGCCCGGCCTCAGGCTGGATCGCATGACGATCACGCAGCAGCCCCACGGCACCCGCGCGCCGTCCGCCTGGCGGCGCATGCGACTGTGGGCGCTCGCGCACGCGATCGACGACCTGTACCAGGGGCTGGTCCCGTCCGTGGTCCCGTACTTCGTCTTGGACCGGCACTACGGCTACATCGCCGCCTCCGGGCTAACGCTGGCCGCCACGCTGGGCAGTTCCATCCCGCAGCCGCTGTTCGGGGTCATCGCCGACCGGCGGAACGCGGGCTGGATGGCCGGGGCCGGGGTCGGCCTGGCCGGACTCGGCCTGAGCGTCGCGGGCCTGCTGCCCGGCTACGGCGCGGTGTGGTGCGCCATCTTGGCCTCCGGCCTCGGCGTGGCCATGTTCCACCCGGCCGCGGGCAAGGCCGCCCGCCAGGACGCCGGGGACAGCGCGACCGCGATGAGCCTGTTCGCGGCGGGCGGCAGCGTCGGCTTCTTCCTCGCGCCCGCGCTCGCCACCCCCGCGCTGATCGCGCTGGGCGTGCCCGCCACCGGCTTGTTCCTGCCGCCCGCGGCGCTGATCTGCTTCGCGCTGCTGCGCAAGCACCGCCGCGAAGCGGCCGCCCGCGCCGCCGCCCCCCAGCAGGCCGGCCGCGACCGGTGGGGCGCGTTCACCACGCTGATCGGGATCGAAGTGCTCCGGTCGGCGGCGTTCTTTGGCCTGAACACGTTCATCGAGCTGTACTGGATCCGCCACCTGCACGCCTCCCGCGCCCTGGCCGGGGCCGCGCTCACCTGCTTCCTGGCCGGCGGGGTGGCCGGGACGCTGCTCGGCGGCCGCATCGCCGACCGGGCCGGCGCCGTCCGCACGGTCCAGTTCGGCACCGCGCTGATGCTGCCGGCGATGGCCGGGCTGCTGTTCCTGCCCGGCACGCTCGCGCCGCTGCCGTTCGCGCTGGCCACCGGCCTCGCGCTCAACATACCGTTCGCGGTGCTGATCAAACTCGGGCAGGACTACCTGCCCACCCGCCCCGGCACCGCGGCCGGGGTCACCCTCGGGCTCGGCGTCAGCATCGGCGGCCTCGCCGCCCCCGTGCTCGGCGTCATCGCCACCGCCCACGGCCCCCGCGGCGCCCTCCTGGCCCTCCTGGTCATCCCGCCGGTGGCCCTGCTGTGCGGCGCCCTCCTCAAAGACCCCCGTTAGCTCCGCGCCGCCAGGCAGACCGCTTTCAGCCGCAGCCCGGCCGCCTTTCGCCCGGCGGTGCAAGGGCACGAACGCCTATTCACCCGCAGGCCAAGCGCCCCTCCCGCAACGCCAGCCACCCGCCCCCAGCAGGCGCCCCTCTTTTGCGGAAGGTTTTCCGGTTGCGGAAGATCCGCCACGCCCTGACGTGGAAATCCTTACCCACCCGGAAATAATCCACGATAATCCGGGCCGCTGCCGCATTCCCGCAGGCCGGAATCGCGGAATGGCCCGCAGCCTTAGCGAGCGCCTTCCGCAATCGAATCCTGGCGTGTTATCCGGGAAATCCACCATGTCACGCGATAGGCGGGCTACGCTACCCGTAAATGCACGTCCAGGCTTAACCATCACAACGCCGCACAACGTCACGGAGGCCATGTCCCATGCCGCGTCCGAACCCCCGCGACCCCGAGACGAACCTCAGCGCCGCGCTCGGCGAGACGCTGCGCGACCTGCGGATCGAGGCCGGGTTCGCCACCCAGGACGCCTGGGCCAAGGCGACCGGGTATGCCCGCGAGGCCATCAGCCGGTGGGAGACCGGCGACACCCTCCCCGGCGACGCCGCGTTCACCGACCTGCTCGACTCCTGCCGCGCCACCAGCCGCGAACGCAAGACGCTCACCCGCCTCCTCCGGCTCGCCCGCAAGGCCCGCGGGGTCGTCCTCGAATCCGCGGTCCCCTACATGGAGGCGGAGCGCAAGGCTTCGTTCCTGCGCCTATGGGCGCTACTTCTCGTTCCCGGAATCCTGCAAATTCGCGAGTACGCGCTGGCCATGTTCCTGGCCGCCAGCCTGGACGCGGACACCGCCGCTGAGAAGGTCGACGCCCGCCTCGACCGGCAGGCGATCCTGGACGGGCCAGGCGGCGCGCACGTGACGGCGATCTTCTACGAGTCCGTGCTTTACCACCAAGTCGGCCCGCCTCAGGTCATGGTCGCCCAGCTGGAGCGACTGCTGGAGCTGTCCAGTCGACCTAACGTCGTCATCCAGGTGATCCGGGACACCGGGTACTTCCCCGGGATGGAAGGGGAGTTCCAGATCGCCAGCGGTCCGGACATAGCCGATACATTGGTGATGGTGACGGTCGAGGATCAGGTGACCATTAACGAGGACGTGGTCCGCCGGGTTGCCCGGCTGTTCGAGAACATACGCAGCTACGCGCTCAGCGCCGAGGACTCGCGGGCGCTCATCGTGGAGGCGATCACGCAGTGGAAGACCCGACAGCCATGAACCCCGGCTGGCGCAAGTCCAGCTACAGCAGCAACGGCGGCATGGACTGCGTCGAGATCGGCGCGATCCCGTGGCGCAAGTCCAGCTATAGCTCTAACGGCGGCGTGAACTGCGTCGAGGCCGGCCACGTTCCCGGCGTGATCCTCATCCGCGACACGACGCAGCATGGCGCCGGCCCGGTCCTGCGCGTTTCCGCGCGGACCTGGCGGCGCTTCACGGCCGCGATCAAGGGCTAGGAAGCCTTGCGGCTGTTATGGGCAAGAGCAGCCGGCGCAAGCGACAGCGCCGGGCCGGTCCCGCGGTGATTCTTGCCGACCATGCCATGGGAACGCTCATCGGCGACCATGGCTTGCAGGTTAACTACTTCCCGCCGGTCACCGCCGACGGTGCTGCTCCGGGACTCCAGCCCGTGCGAGCGGACCTGCCCGCGCGGTCGCAGGTGTTCGCCGGCCGGGAGGCGGACCTCGCGGAGTTGCTGGCGCTGCTTGATCCGCGGGCACCCGGGGCGACGCCCCGGGTGGCAGTCGTCAGTGGAATGGCCGGGGTTGGCAAGTCAGAGCTGGCGGTGCACGCGGCTCATGTCGCGGTCGAGAACGGGTGGTTCCCCGGCGGGGTGCTCTTCGTGACGCTGCACGGTGACGGCCTTGAGCTCGCGCAGATCGCGCTCGACGGGTTCCTGACCGCGGTGGGGATTCCCGGCGACAGTGCTCCCGCCGACCCGCAGGCGCGCTCGCGGCTGTTCTCTTCCGTCATCGCGCGGTACGCCGAGGCGGGTAAGCCGGTCCTGGTCGTGATCGACAACGCGGCAACCGCCGCGCAGTGCGAGTTGCTGGTGCCCGCCGGGGGCCGGGCGGTGGTCACCTCGCGGATCGAGCTCGCGGTCCTCGACGCTCGCCTCCTCCGGCTGGCGATCCTCAGTGACGAGGCCGGCGCGGACCTGCTGGCCGGCCAGCTTGGCGTGTCTGTCGGCGCGGATACGCGGGTCACCGATCACCGTGCCGACGCCGGTGCGGTCGCCAGGCTGTGCGGAGGCCTGCCGCTCGCTCTCCGCATCGTCGCGGCGATCTTGGCCGGGAACCGGGCGCGGTCGCTGGCGACGATGGCGGCGGACCTGCGGGACGCTCGTACCCGGCTGGACGAGCTGCAGTGGGAGGGCGGCGGCGAGGTGCTCGCGGTGCGGGCGGCCTTCGACGTCTCCCATCGCGGGCTCGGTTCCGAGCGGGCACGGGTCTTTCACCTGCTGTCGGTCAATCCCGGCCCGGAGATCTCGACGGAGGCCGCGGCGGTGCTGGCGGACCTTCCGGAGCGGACGGTGCGCCGGCATCTGGAGGGACTCGCCGGGACGCACCTCATCGAGCCGGGCAGCGCCGACGGCCGGTGGCAAATGCATGACCTGATCCGCATCTACGCGGCCGAGGGTCAACTCGACGAGACGGATGACGCACGGGCCCGGCTGATCGCCTACTACATGAACACCGCCAACGACGCGACCGCGCACCTCGCGCCCGCGGCATACGACCTGCCCAAGCGCGCCTTCGCCGGGCGCGCGGACGCGCTGGCGTGGCTCGACAGCGAATACCCGAACCTGGCCGCCATCGCCTTGTTCCCCGTCCCTGGACCCATGTTCGCGGACGTCGCGCTCGGGTTGTGGCGGTATTTCGAGCTGCGACGGCGGATAATCGACGGGATCGTAGTGACGGGCCACGCCCTGGCGATCGCCCGCCAGCTCGGCGACCGTGACCGTGCGGCGCGGGCACAATCCAACCTGTCGGGGCTGTTCCGCCAGGGCCGGATGTTCGACGAGGCCCTGGCCGCCGGAGCGGCAGCGGTCGCCGCCTTTCGCTCGGAAGGCAACCAGGAGGGCGCGGGCATCGCGCTGAGTAACCTGGCCGCGGCCCAGGCGGCTGCGAAGCGGTTCGAGGAAGCGGCCGCGACTGGACGGGAGGCGGCGGCCATCTTCCGCGAGCTCGGCGACCGGCACCGCGAGGCGATCGCGCTTGGTCACATCTCCATTGCGCAGCAGGCGGCGGGGCAGTTCCCGGAAAGTATCACCGCTTACCAAGGCGTGCTCGCCGTCATGAGGGAGGCTGGCGACCGGCGCGGCGAGGGGGCGACGCTGCTCAACCTGGGGAAGTCCCTCAAGGAGGCCGGCCGGCTGGACGCGGCGATCGCGGCGGAGGAGCAAGCCGCCGCTGTCTTCGCGGAACTCGGTGACCGAGGGGGCGAGGGCGCCGCGCTGAACAACCTCGGCGGCTTCCTTTATCTGCAGGACCGGGGGCAGGAGGCAATCCCGGTGCTGCGCGCTGCCATCGAAGCGCTCTCCGGCGTGGGCGATGCTCATTCGCGCGGCCAGGCGCTGGTAAACCTCGGCAAGGCCCTGGCCGAGAACGGCCAGGGCGACGCGGCGATCACGGCGTTCACGGACGCCGCCGCCGACCTCCGCGACACCCATGACCGCAGCTGCGAAGGGGACGCCCAGCTGGCCCGTGGCAAAGCCCTGCTCGATGCCGGACGACTCAAGGAGGCCACTGAGGCGTTGCGCGTCTGCGCCGAGATCTTCCGGGAGCTGGGCGACCGGCGTCATGAGGGGCAAGCACTCCTCCTGCTCGGTTGCGCGCTACCGCAGGCGCAGCGAGTCGCGGCGGTAGCCGCGTTCGAGGGTGCGGTCGCGCTATTCCAGGAGGCCGGAGAGCCGGAGCTGGAGCGCGCCGCCATGAAAGGCCTGATCGGCCTGAAGTTTCCGGTCTCCCCGGCCGAGATCCGCGCTCGGGTTGACGCGGGGTCGATCGAGCAGGTCGTGCCCGGCCTATGGGTCGACGTCACGGTAGCCGGCGGTCAGGGCGAGGAGGAACGACGCCGGCTCGCCGCGGAAATCCGGGCCACTATGCGCGAGGCGGCCAAGGAGGTACTGGACAAGGACCCCACATGACGCGCGCTGCCGCGATCAAGGGCTCGGCGGCGCGGCGCGCTGGTTAAGGAGGTAGTTCAGTAGCACCGACCGGCCCGGGCCGATCGAAAGCCGGTAAGTCTCCCCGTTGACCTCCACGACAATGCGAGACCCGTCTGCCTCCGTCGTCGCCTGGACTTTCGCGTCTGCGTCGAGCTCCGACAGCTCCGCCTCGAGGTCGGCTTTCCGGCTCATAATTCCTCAGCGCGCATTACGCTCTCCTTGCTCGCTTGCCCGGCCGTCCCGCCCGGGCAATCCGCAATGTAAAGCGCTGTCTCGCGAGCTTCTGTTACAGGTAGTTCGACGGTCATCGCTTGCTTCCGGCGTCCGCGCGGACGCCGGCATCGCCCCGACTGAGCGCGCCGTTGCGCACGACACGCCCAGTCGGGGACTAACCATTTTTCACGAGGAATAAGTGGTGTTGCACACGGTGCCGTTGAGGGTGAAGGACGCGGGCGAGGGGTAGGCGCCGTTCTGGTTGCCGACGAACCCGATGCTCACCGTGTTACCGCTGTTGGGGGCCAGGAAGGCGTCCCAGTCCAGCGGGGTTACGTTGACGTCTCGCCCGGTCTCGGTCCAGTTCGCGTTCCAGTTGCTGGACGAGACGGACACGGTGTCACTGGGGAAGGTGAAGTGCAGCGTCCACCCGGTGATCGGGGCCGGCCCGGTGTTGGTGATGTTGACGTTGGCCACGAAGCCGCTGCCCCAGCCGTCGCTGATGACATAGCTGACCGCGCAGGTGCTGTTGGCCGGGGTCGTGGTGATGAACGTGGCCGGCGCCGACGGCGACGAGAGGAACCCGCGCTGGTCGGTGGCCTGGACATTCAGCGTGTAGGACGTGCCGGGGACCAGGTTCTGGGCCGTGAACGAGGTCGCGGTGGACTCGCCGAGCAGCACGCTGTTGGTGCCGTTCTGCTGGTAGACCTCGTACCGGGTGACGTTGCCGCCGGTGGAGGCCGGCCACGAGAGCGTCGCCGAGTGCGCGGAGACGCCGCTCACCGTGGGCTGGCCGGGCGCCGACAGCGTGGGGCTGACCGGGTTCGTCGGCGACGGCGCGAGCTTCACCGTGACGATTGAGTACGGCGGGATTACCTGCGTGCCGGCCGACCCCTGCTGGGCCTGGGTGATCGAGGTGGCCTCGTCGCCGTAGGTGTAGACAGTCGGCGCCGCGGTGCTCGGCTGCCAGCCCGCGTAATGCAGGTTGACCGTGTAGGCGTTGGACGGGTCCTTGTTGATCAGCTCAACGCTGAGGTCGCCATTGGCATTGCGGGCCGCGTGCGCGGACAGCAGCGGGTTGTCTGAGGCCGAGCGGACTAGCGTGTCGCCGGGCAGCGCGACCTTGCTCAGCATGGAGATGGCGTAGTAGCTGGGGAACGGCGTGTTCATCGCCGGCTCGCAGACGTTACTGCTGTTGCACTGGCCGCTGGAGAAGATGCCCTCGTCTCCGAAGTCCGTCGCGCCGTCCGGGGCGGTGGTGACCGAGGTCAGGCCGTTGCGGGTGTCCCACCAGTCCATGGTGAAGGCACCGCCCTCCAGGGCGGTGAAGTAGGTGTCAGCCGCGTAGAGGGCGCCCGGCTGGGTGTCCATGAAGTTGTTGGAGTCGGTCTCCGTCATCGCGATGCCGATGTTGGGGCCGTTGGCGCCGGCGTACTGGTTGATCTCCTGCCGCAACTGGGCGAACTCGCCCGGAAGCTGCTCCGGGGTCTGCAGGACGCTCGCCGCGCTCTGCCCGCCGCTGGGGTAGTAGTGCACGATGACGAAGTCGATCGCCGAGCCGGCCGCCGACAGCACCGCCTGGTTCCAGTCCTGGCTGTCACCGGAGGCGACGACGCTGTCGGGCCAGTTGCCCGGCAGCGTCAGGACGGCGCCGACCTTGATCGTCGGGTCAACCGCCTTCATCGCGCTCGCGTACGCGATGACGTTCTGCGCGTAGGTGGCCGGGCTCTTGCTGGCGTGGTTGTCGGTCTCCCAGTCCGCGCCGTAGTACCCGTTGCCGTAAAGCTCGTTGCCGATCTCCCAGTACTGGTCGTGGTAGCCCTTGGTGACATTGGCGTACTGGACCCAGTCGGCCGCGTCCTGCGGCGTGCTCGAGCCGTAGTTCGCGATCAGGACCGCCTGGGCGCCCACCGACTTGACCGTGCCCATGAACGAGTCGAAGTCCGTTCCGGGCGCGACGAAGCCGCCGGCCTCGGTGTTGTTCCGCCAGTTGTACCCGTCACCGTAAGAGCCGCCGGGGAAGCGCATCATCTGGACCCCGGCTTGCTTCAGCGTGCTCACCGAGAACGGGGTGTTCATCTGGCCGTCCCAGACGGCCTGGTTGAGGCCGTAGGCGGTGGACGGGAGCGTGCCCAGTCCCTCGCCGGCGTTGACGGTGACGTTGACGGGCGGGGTTGCCGCGTTCGCGGTGCTGCTCACGCCCGCGGTACCGCCGAGGGTGAGCGCGGCCCCGGTCAGCGTGGCCACCACGGCGGCCGGCCACCAGGGCCGGGCGCGACGGGCGGAAAGGAACGGCAGGTGCATGACTTCCTCACAGGCAAGAGCAAACGACGTGCGAAGATGCGCGAAGTGGTGTCATCGTCTGGACCGGCGTGCGCAAGCGTCAACCGATAGTCACAGTCCACCCGGCCTGACCAGGTAATCCGGTGTGAACGTTACATACCGCTCGCTCAGCCGGGGTTCTACACTGGCGCGATGACGATGCCGGCGCCCGTGCCCGCCCTGGAGTACGCATTCACCGTGGACGCGGCCCTCGGGCCGCTAGAAGACCACGGCCAGACCCGGGCCGGCCACCGGCGCGTGGTGCCGGTGGCCGGCGGCCGGGTCAGCGGCCTGATCGACGCGGAGATCCTCCCCAGCGGCGCGGACTGGCAGCTGGTCCGCCCCGACGGCGCCGTGGAGATCGACACCCGCTACACGGCGCGGACCGCCGCCGGGGAGTACGTGCACTTCCGGACGTCCGGCGTTCGCAGCGGGCCGCCGGCGGTGCTGGAGGCGCTGCTGCGCGGCGAGCCGGTCGACCCGTCGCGGTACTACTTCCGGGTCGCGGTGTACCTGGAGGCCGCCGCCCCGCGCCTGGCGGCCCTGCAGCAGTCGATCTTCGTGGCCTCCGCGATCCGGGAGGCCGACCGCGTCTACTACACGGCCTACCGGGTCACCTGAAGTGACCGGGGACAGTAATACCCGGACCGGGCCGGGATGCTGGCCATTGTCAACGCCAACGTGGAGCGGGCACTGCGGATGGCGGGAGCCGCTGGCGGCGGTCAGCGGCCTGACCGCCGCCAGCGCCCAGTCAGTTGTTACTGCAGATGTTGCCGTTGAGGAAGAAGGCCGCTGGCCCCAGCGCCTGGCCGCCGTCGTTGGCTAGGAAGCCGAAGTTGACGGTCCCGCCGTTGGCGCCGATGGTCGCCGTGTAGCTGGCCGGGACGGCCGAGACGGCATTCCCGGTCTGGGTGTAGGAGGCGCCCCACATCTGGGTGAGCTGCTCGCCCGCCGCCGCAGGCCACGTCCAGGTCAGCGTCCAGTTGTTGACCGCCGTGGCCGCCTTGTTGGTGATCGTGACGCCGCCCTGGAAGGCACCCGGCCAGCTGCCCGCCACCGCGAAGTGCACCGCGCAGCTCGCGTTCGACGGCGGCGGTACGGTGAAGGTGACCGGCGGTGACGGCAGCGAGGCATTGCCTTGCGAGTCGTTCGCGACCACGTTGTAGGTGTAGCTGTTGCCGACCGTGAGGCCGGTCAGCGTGGTGGTGGTGCCCGTCGTGGTCGCCGCCAGCGTCGAGCCGCCGGAGGTCACCTGGAACACCTGGTAATTGGCGATCGCGTTGGTCCCCGGCGTGGAGGCCGGCCAGGTCAGCGTGGCTGTCCCGGACGTGTTGCTCGACGTGGAGGAGGACAGGCCGGACGCGACCGGCTGGCCGGGCGCGCCGGGCGCCGTGACCCCGGTGCTCCCGCTGCCGGGAATGTGCACGACCGTCAGCGTGTACGGGGCCACCGTGACCGAGCTGGCCGATCCGGACGCGCTGGTGATGGCGGTGCCGTTGTTGGCCAGCGTGTACACGGTCGGCGTGCCGGACGGGGTGAACCCGGATTCGGCCAGGCTGACCGCGTATGAGTTCGACGGGTCCTCGTTGTCCAGGAGCACGTTCAGGTTGCCGCTGCCGTCGCGGACCGCGTGCACCCGCACCAGCGCCTGGCTCGACGAAGAGGTGACCATGGTGGCGCCGGGCGGGGCGAGCTTGGTCAGCATCTCGACCCCGTAGTAAGGGGCGAACGGGGTGTCGACGGCGGGCTCGGTGGTGCCACCGGAGTTGGAGGCGTTGGAGAAGATGCCCTGGTCGCCGTAGTCGGTGGCGCCGTTGACGGTGGAGACGGTGCCCTCGCCGTTGTGCTCGTTCCACCAGTCGACGTTGGTGATCCCGTTCTCCAGCCAGGTCATGTACATGTCCGCGCCGAACAGGGCGCCCGGCTGGGTGTCCATGTCGATGGTGGAGTTCGTCTCGGTGACCAGGATCGGGATGCTCGCCGGGCTGGCGACCTTGGCGAACTGGCTGAGCTGGCTGCGCAGCGTGGACACGATGCCCGCGATGTCAGTCGGGTCGGTCAGCATGCCCGCGGCGGTTGTCCCGCCCGGGTAGTAGTGCACGATGACGCACTGCGTCTGGCTGCCGAGCGCGGTGAGCACGGTCTGGTTCC
>JAICUO010000598.1 GCA_025935815.1 Streptosporangiaceae bacterium | reverse complement strand
GCCCGCCAGCCAGGGGCGGCCCCCCGGGCCGCCTCAACGGCCGAGGCCACGTCCTCATCGGTGGCGTTGCCCAGGTCGCCGAGTACCCGGCGGAACGCGTGCGGCGCCACGACGGGGACCCGCTCGCCGCCGCCCATCACCTGGTGCCCGCCGATGGTCATCGTCAGGTCCGCCCGTTGCCCGGCTAGCTCCTTGATCCTGGCCTCGACCATCGCGCGGTCAGCGCTGCCCGGCTGATACTGCCGCACCGGCTCGTTGACCGGGGCGGGAACACGAGTGACGGCATCCATATCCCGTCAATGCCCGACGATCGGGGCCTGTAACGCCTGCGATGCCAGGGACGGCTAACGGGCGGCCGGGGAGCGTTATTTCCTCCATGAAGTCTTTAAGCTCCTGGGTCGCGTACCAGGCGAGTTCGTGGCCCTCGGCGCTGTCGACGGCGAACTCGGCGTCCACATCGCCCGCGTCCGCGGCGGCGATGGAGGTGACGGCGACGGCGACGTCCGGCTCGGCGTCGGGGTCGTCGATATGCCCGGAGGCGAGCGCGGCGAGCGGCACCGGGTCGCTGATGACAACGGCGGCGGGCTCGTCATCGTAGGCGATCCAGGTCGCTTCCGCGTCGGCGGCCAGGACCACCCGGCGGCGCGGCGCCTGCGGGTCGGCCCGCAGCATGCGCAGCGACTCGCGCGCGGCGGCGAGCATGGCGACGTACTCCAGCTCTTCCTCGTCACCGCTGGCGTAGGCCTCGCGCAGCGCCGGGGTGACCGCGAACCCGTGGACCGGCGCGCGGCTGACCGTGCCCTCGCGCAGGACGTCAGCTAGCGCTGGGAGGGTCAATGGCAGGTATACCCGCATGATCGTCCATGCTAGTGCCCGCGGGCGGCGCGAGTGCGGCGACCACGGCGGCGACCGCGTCGGGGACGGGGACGTGCTCCCACAGCCGGATGACCGTCCAGCCGGCCTGGGTGAGCGCGGCGTCGGCGGCCCGGTCGCGCTCCACGTTCTTGGCGAGCTTCGGCGACCAGTACCACTCGTTGTTCTTCGGCTGACTGCCATGCTCGGGGCAGGCGTGCCAGAAACAGCCATCCACGAACACCGCGATCTTGCGCCTGGTGAACGCGATGTCCGGGCGGACCCGGCGCAGCGGCAAGTCGATGCGGAAGTCCTTGCGGTACCGGTACCCAAGCGCGTGCAGCGCGCTGCGCAGGGCCAGCTCCGGCTTGGTGTTGGTCCGCTTATTGCCCTTCATATTGGCCGAACGAGCCGTGCTGGCTGGGTATGGATATCGCTTCTCCGGCTTAACTGCCTGGTCGGTCTCCGGTGCCGCCTTGTCCGCCATGCCCGCAAAGCCTAGTAACTCGCAACCGGTTGCGCGCGTTGGGGAGACCCCGGGACCCCCACCGGGGTTAGGCGCCCCGGTTCCCGGCAATCAAGTCCGCGAGGCGCATGGCGGTGGTTTCGGGGTCGCTGTGGAGGATGCCGGTCATCCCGGCGGCCTCGGCGGCGGCGACGTTGGCGGCGATGTCGTCGATGAAGACGCAGTCGGCGGGCGCGACGCCGAGAAGCTGGGCGGTGTGCGCGAATATCCGGGCCTCCGGCTTTCGCATGCCCACCTCGTGGGAGATGACGACCGTGTCGAACAGGGACGGGAAGTCGGCTCGCGGGTAGCCGGCGTCCCCCCAGGAGTTGGACAGCAGCGCCGTGCGCAGCCCGTCCGCGCGCAGGCCGCGGAGCAGGTCATACATCGCCTCGATCGGCTGGCCGACGCTCATCATGCGGGTGAGCAGGCCATCCCCGCGGACCGGGCCGCCGTCGATCCGCACGAGGCGCTCGGCGAGCAACCGCTCGAACTCCCGGGGGGTGCACTCGCCGCGCTCGAGCGCGTGCACCGGGTTCGGGGCGCTGTTCAGGTCGTAGGCGGCGGTCAGCCAGGGGGTGATGACCGCGACGTAAGCTTCCCAGTTGATGTGGTCGGCATCGGCCCAGGCTCGGACGAGCTGAGCTATCGGGGGCGTGAGCACGCCGCCCCAGTCGGTGATGACGGCACGCAAGGACACGGTTAGATGATAAGCGGGCGCGGGGCGCGGGCGGCCGGGTCGAATGTCGGTGGTCGTCGATATAACAGGCTGGCAAGCGGTTGCCGTTAGTAACCCCAAAGCATCCACGAGGGACTTCATGCCAGCTCAGCAAGCCGTACCCGTGCGCAATGACGGGATGTCAAGTCAGCTCTGCGCCCTTCCTGACCTCGCCCCGCCCACCGACGACGCCGACGGGAAGGCGCCGCGCCGGCTCGATGCTGACCGGGCGGCCGGGGGCAGCTGGCCAGCGCCGGCCGCCGGTACCCGCCGTCGCGGCACCGATGACGGCGGGCAGGCGGCCGGGCGCGATGAGTGGCCGCAGCGGCTCGCCCGAATGATCACCGAGGCGCTGGCCGGGTCACGGCCCGCCCAGCAGGTGCTGCCGTGGACGAACAGCCGGGCGCACCGCCAGCTGCAGCGGATGCGGCCCGGCTTCGGCGCCGGGCAGCAGCCTCGCATCGTTCGGATCCTCAGCACGCGTCCTGCGGACGGCGTCATCGAGATGAGCGTCATCGCCGGGTTCGGGCCACGCACGCGGGCGCTCGCCCTGCGGCTGGAATGCCTTCCCAGTCCGCAGCGCGGTGCCCACTCGAGTGGTGCCCGCTCAAGCGGTGCCCGGTGGATCTGCACCGAGATTGAAGCTGCCTGACGTCAGCCGCTGTGGGCGGGATCTCCGTGGCAGCGCTTGAACTTCCGGCCCGAGCCGCAGGGGCATGGGTCGTTGCGGCCCACGTTGGCGAAGCGGTCGGCAGTTCGCGTGACCTCGACGCCGCCGGAATCCGAGGGGGCCGAGTACTGCAGCCGGGTCGGCCGGCGCGGCCCGAAGGCGGCCGGGACGGGCGAGGACGGATCAGCGGGCGGCGGCGGGGCAGGCCGCTGCCTGCGCTGCTGCGCCGAATGCCTGCCCTGCCCGGAGGGCCGGGACGCGGGAGCGGTCGTTGACGCGGGCGCGGCCGGGGGCGTGGCCTGGGCAGCTGCCTGCGGCGCCTTCGAGCCGAACAGCATCCCGGGGATGGCGTCGTCTTGCGCTTCCTCGACGATGGGGTTCTGCTGAACCTGAAGCTCCAGGTTGAACAAGGCGGTGACCGATTCCTCCTTGATGCCCTCCATCATCGAGTTGAACATGTCGAAGCCCTCCCGCTGGTATTCCACCAGCGGGTCGCGCTGCGCCATGGCCCGCAGGCCGATGCCCTCGCGCAGGTAGTCCATCTCGTACAGGTGCTCGCGCCAGCGGCGGTCCAGCACCGACAGGACCACGCGGCGCTCGAACTCCCGCATGATCTCCGAGGTCAGCTCCTCCTCGCGACGGTCATAGGCCGCGTGAGCGTCCTCCTGGACCGCCTCGCTGATGTGATCGGCGGTCAGGTTGGCCTTCTCGCCGCCGACCTCCTCGACCACCGAGTCGACGGTGATGCCGATCGGGTAGAGCCCGCGGAACGCGCGCCACAGCTTGTCGAGGTCCCATTCCTCCGGGTACCCGTTGCCGGTCTCGGAGGTCACGTACTCGGCGATGACCTCATCCAGCATGGACCGGACCTGGACGTGCAGGTCCGCGCCCTCGAGCACCTTGCGCCGCTCGGCGTAGATGACCTGGCGCTGCCGGTTGAGCACGTCGTCGTACTTCAGGACGTCCTTGCGGATCTCGAAGTTCTGCTGCTCAACCTGAGTCTGCGCGGACCTGATGGACCGGGAGACCACCTTGTTCTCGACCGGGACGTCGGCCGGGATGTTCCACCGCTCCATGAGCGCGCCGACCCGGTCCGAGCGGAACATCCGCATCAGGTCGTCCTCAAGGGACAGGTAGAACCGGCTCTTGCCGGGGTCGCCCTGCCGCCCGGACCGGCCGCGCAGCTGGTTGTCGATGCGACGCGACTCGTGCCGCTCGGTGCCCAGCACGTACAGCCCGCCGGCGCTGACGACCTGCTCATGCTCGGCGACCACCGCGGACTTCGCCTTGGCGACCGCCTCCGGCCAGGCCGCCTCGTAGTCCTCCGGCGTCTCCACCGGGGACAGGCCGCGCTCGTGGAGCTCGGCGTCGGCGATGAAGTCCGGGTTACCGCCCAGCATGATGTCGGTACCCCGGCCGGCCATGTTCGTCGCCACGGTGACCGCGCCCAGGCGGCCCGACTTGGCGACGATCGTGGCTTCCTGCTCGTGGTACTTGGCGTTGAGCACGTGGTGCGGGATGCCCCGCCGCTTGAGCATCTTCGACACGATCTCGGACTTCTCCACGCTGGTCGTGCCGACCAGGACGGGCTGCCCCTCGCCGTGCCGCTCGACGATGTCCTCGACGCACGCCTCGAACTTCGCCTGCGCGGTCTGGTAGATCACGTCGGTCTCGTCCGCCCGGATCATCGGGCGGTTGGTCGGGATCGGCACCACGCCAAGCTTGTAGATCTGCATGAACTCGGCGGCCTCGGTCATGGCCGTACCGGTCATTCCGGCGAGCTTGTCGTAGAGGCGGAAGTAGTTCTGCAGGGTGATCGTGGCGAGCGTCTGGTTCTCGTCCTTGATCTGCACGCCTTCCTTGGCCTCAATGGCCTGGTGCATGCCCTCGTTGTAGCGCCGCCCGTGCAGGATGCGACCGGTGAACTCGTCAACGATCAGGACCTCGCCGTTCATCACGACGTAGTCCTTGTCCCGCTTGTACAGTTCCTTGGCCTTGATCGCGTTGTTCAGGAAGCTGACCAGCGGCGTGTTCACCGACTCGTACAGGTT
>JAICUO010000860.1 GCA_025935815.1 Streptosporangiaceae bacterium | reverse complement strand
GCCCTCCTCCGCGCAGGCCAGCACGATCCTCGCCCGCTCCGCCAGCGACTGCGACGCCGTCCGCTTGCGCGACAGCGCCTCCAGCGACGCACGCTCGGCATCAGACAGCATCAGCGGGACAAGCTTCGGGCTCGGCACCAGCCAAGCCTACAGCCTGCAAAGATATTTCAGACTCAGGACACTAGAACGAACAGGACCAAGGCAGCGGACAAGGTTACGGCAAAGCCAGCCAGTGGACTGAGCGTCTGGGTATGCTTCACTTCCGCTCCGATAGAACTTATGGACATACGCTACTCTTCCGCTCGGGCGGCGCGGCGTCAGCAAGGATCTTGGCTTCCTGAAATGTAGCACATCCATGGACCGCGCTGTCCAAGGCTGCGCGAGGTGGCCTTTGTCGCTCCCTCATACATTCCAGTGCCAGCCAAGGGTGCATCTTTTTAAGGGGCGTGATCTTGCTCTGATCTCCGCTTGAACCCTCATGGCTATGGGAGTGTCGGCGTGCTTGCGGATGTTCCGGGCATGACTGAGGGTGATCTGCGCTGGTCAGCGATAGTGAGATGGGCTGGCGGCATGATGCCCGGAGTGATGTGCCGCTGCAGGGTCGCTGGTTCGGGGCCCGGTTCTGGAATTCTGGGGCCAGATTGACCCCCATGAACCCCCAGCAGGTAACGGAGGCCCGGCGGTGGCGGTTTCTGTCTCGGTGACGATGACGCGGGTGAGCGAGGATGGCAGCGAGAGCCCGGTGGACGGCGAGCTGGCGGCGGCGCTGGCCGGGCCGGCGGAGCGGTTCTCGGAGATGATCGCCTGGGCCGCGCAGGACGCGGCCGGCGCTGATCACGGGGAACGGGAGAAGGTGATCGGCGAGGCCGGGCGGGAGCTGCAGCGGCAGCTGCTGGAGGCCACCTTCACCATCGACAGCGCGCGGGAGGAGCGGGTCACGCAGGTCACGAGCGCGGCGGGAATCCGGCACGGCAGCGTGGAGAAGGGCCATGACCGGGGCGTGGCGAGCGTGTTCGGGCCGGTACGGGCCACGCGGCTGGCCTACCGCAACCGCCGCGAGGCGAGCCTGTACCCGGCTGATGCCCGGTGGATGCTGCCCGACGACCCGTACACGCTGGGGATGCGCGCCCTGGCTGCCCGCCACCTGGCCGGCGGCGGCTACGGGCAGGCCCAGGAGCTCATCAGGGACCGGACCGGGGTCACGGTCGGCCGTGCCCAGCTCGCCGGGCTGGCCGCGGACCTGGCCGCCTGGACCGGTGACTTCTACGAGGAAAGAGCCCGCGGCGCGGACGCGCCACCCGGTGACGTGATCATGATGCAGGCCGACGGCAAGGGCATCGCACTGCGCCCGGAGCACCGCAAGAACGGCGGGACCGATGCCGCGCATCCCGGGATCAAGAAGATGGCCGAGATCGTCGCAGTCGCCGGCTTCACCCCCGCGCCCCGCGAGCCGGAGGACATCGCCGCCCCGCCCGCCCGCCGCAGTGCGCACCCCGGCCCCGTCGCGCGGGACAAGTGGGTGTCAGCCTCCATCACCGAGGACATCCCCGCAGTGATCGGCAGGGCATTCGACGAGGCCGACCGCCGCGACCCGCACCGCACCCGCCAGCGCGTCTTCCTCGTCGACGGGAACAGGCAGCAGATCACCGCCATCGGCGGCCACGCCAGCCAGCGCGGCCTGAAAGTGCCCGTGCTGATCGACTTCATCCACGTCAGCGGCTATCTCGGCAAGGCCGCCTCCGCCCTGCACCCCGGCGACCCGGTGCTCGCGGGCCAGTGGGCCGACGGGCAGCGGCTCCGCGTCCTGCACGGCCGCGCGAAAGCGGTCGCCGCCACCCTCGCCTCCGTCGCGGCGAAGGCCCGCGCGAACCCGCGCACCCGCCACCTCGACCTGGCCGACGTCGACAAGGCCGTCACCTACCTGGACAACAACCGCGAGCACATGCGCTACGACAAGGCACTGGCCAGCGGATGGCCGATCGCCACGGGGCTAATAGAGGGCTCGTGCAGGTACGTCATCGAGGACAGGTTCGGGATTACCGGCGCGAGGTGGTCACCCGACGGCGCCGAGGACATCCTCAAGATCCGCGCCGTCGTCGTGAACGACGACCTCGACGACTACATGAGCTACTACAAGGAACGCTACCTGCAGGAACGTCACCTGGCCCGCTACGATCCGGCCAGCATCCCCGACCTCGGCCTCACCGCATGACCAAAGCGCCCCGAAATAGCACGCCCCCTAAAAAGATGCACCCGTTGGGACGCGACAACGGCACATATGAAGACGCGGCCATCAAGAAGATTCTTTCACCATACGCCGATGATAGGAGTGCCGTAACCGACTGCGCCAAGCTAGCGCATAGTAGTTTCGCTGGTAAGTGTGCAATCCTCATCTACGGATTCGAGGATGCGAGTCGGCCGCTTCGTCTGCTCATTGAGGCATTCGAGGCCGTTGCCGTGCGGACTGCGGTGCTCGGATCCCGGCAGGAAGCTCCCCTGAGTGACCTAATACATCCCGTGTTTGCCGCTGGCCATGTCTATGCGTGGGAAGTTCGCCGGACCATGTCATCTGGTGCCGACCTGGGCTGATGTGACGGCAACCCTGACGGCAACGACGACTATCGGCCACCTACACCAGCGCACCCTGAGCACCGCCCGACCAGTCCGGATATCGGCTGACATAGCGGTCCGCTACACCTGGGAAGCGGAAGGTCGCCGTCCAGATTTCCGCACAGATCTACTGTGAGTCGGTGCCGATGAGTCGTAGGCCGTCGTATTCGGCGTAGTCGG
>JAICUO010000710.1 GCA_025935815.1 Streptosporangiaceae bacterium | reverse complement strand
CCGCTCGGCGGCCGCGCGCGACCAGTCGACCCAGGATGTCTCGTTGTCCTGGCAGTAGGCGTTGTTGTTGCCGCCCTGGGTGCGGCCGATCTCATCGCCGGCCGACATCATCGGGACGCCCTGCGAGCAGAACAAGGTGACCAGGAAGTTCCGCTGCTGGCGGGCGCGCAGCTCCATGACCCCCGGGTCCTCCGCCGGGCCCTCGACGCCGCAGTTCCAGGAGCGGTTGTCGTCGGTGCCGTCCCGGTTGTCCTCGCCGTTGGCCTCGTTGTGCTTGGCGTTGTAGGACACGAGGTCGGCCAGGGGGAACCCGTCGTGGCAGGTGACGAAGTTGATCGAGGCCACCGGGCGGCGGCCGGAGGTCTCGTACAGGTCGCTGGAGCCGGTCAGACGGGAGGCGAACTCCGGCAGCGTCGACGGCCGCCCGCGCCAGTAGTCGCGGACGGTGTCGCGGTACTTGCCGTTCCACTCGCTCCACAGGGGCGGGAAGTTGCCGACCTGATAGCCGCCGATGCCCACGTCCCAGGGCTCGGCGATGAGCTTGACCTGGGAGACCACCGGGTCTTGCTGCACGAGGTCGAAGAACGTGGACAGCCGGTCCACGTCATAGAACTCGCGGGCCAGCGCCGAGGCCAGGTCGAAGCGGAACCCGTCGACGTGCATGTCCAGGATCCAGTAGCGCAGCGAGTCCATGATGAGCTGCAGCGAGTGCGGGTGCCGGACGTTCAGGCTGTTGCCGCAGCCGGTGTAGTCGATGTAGCGCCACCGCTCCCGGTCATCAAGGCGGTAGTAGGCGGCGTTGTCGATCCCGCGAAAGGACAGCGTCGGCCCGCGGTGGTCGGCTTCGGCCGTGTGGTTGTAGACCACGTCGAGGATGACCTCGATCCCGGCCGCGTGCAGCGCCTTGACCATCGCCTTGAACTCGCTGACCTGCTCGCCGCTTTGCCCGGCGCTGCTGTAGCGGTTGTGCGGGGCCAGGAAGCCGATCGTGTTGTAGCCCCAGTAGTTCGTCAGGCCGCGCTGCACCATCGCCTGCTCGGGGACGAACTGGTGCACCGGCATCAGCTCCACGGCGGTGATGCCCATCCGTCGCAGGTGCTCGATGATGGCCGGGTGCGCCAGCCCGGCGTAGGTGCCCCGCTGGTGCAGCGGTATCTCCGGGTGGCGCAGCGTCAGGCCGCGGACATGGGCCTCGTAGATGACCGTCTCGTGGTAGGGGATGCGCGGCGGCCGGTCGTTGCCCCAGTCGAAGAACGGGTTGATGACAACGTTCTTCGGCATGAAGGGGGCGCTGTCGGCGGTGTTGGGCTTGCGCGGGTCGGCCCACCGGTAGTCGAACAGGGCCTCATCCCACGACACGTCGCCGTCAACGGCCTTGGCGTACGGGTCGAGCAGCAGCTTGGACGGCGCGCAGCGGTCGCCATTGCGCGGATCGTAGCGGCCGTGCACCCGGTACCCGTATCGCTGCCCGGGGCTGATCGAGGGGAGGTAACCATGCCAGACAAAGCCGTCGACCTCGGTCAGCTCCACCCGCGTCTCCGCGCCCGCCTCGTCGAACAGGCACAGTTCCGCCTGTTCGGCAGCCTCGGAGAACAGGGCGAAGTTCGTCCCCCACCCGTCCCAGGTGGCGCCGAGCGGGTACGCAGCTCCCGGCCAGATGTGCAAGTTTTTCTCCCTACGGGGCCATTCGGTCGCCTGCCGCCCCGCTGTCGCCCTTCGTTTCCGTCGTCGTTCTCGTCGCAGCCGGTCCGTCTCGGTCTCGGGCCGTTACGGCTGCCTCCTACCGCGCTAGGGTATTCACGTCGCCGGGTCGGCGTGCGCCTATCGTTGGCATCCCCGGTTCCTGCTCGCCCAAGCGCGACCACACCGTGACGGCGTACGGCCATTGTCGTGCGGCCATTGTCGTGCGGCACTGTCGTCCGGCACTGTCGTCCGGCACTGCCGGGCAGCACTGCCGGGCAGCATCGAAACTAGCGCGAAGCCACTGTCCGTTCGGCTTGATAGCGGTCGATTATGACGTTGGCTACCTCCGGGATGGCCCCGAGGGGGGCGGACACGGCGACGGCGCCCGCTTCGAGGGCCTGGGCTTCGATCTTATCGGCGAAGTACCCCGGGGCCAGTAGGTACGTGGCGACTACGACCCGGTGTCGCGGAAAGCGCGCGTGCAGGGCGCGGACCGCCTCGGCCGGGGAGGGCGAGCTGGCCGAGGCGTAGGCGGGCACGACGCGCGGCCAGCGGCCGGCCGCCTGCCACCGGGCGGCGAGTGTGGCGACCATCTCATTGGCCAGCGGGTCGGATGAGCCGGCCGCGGCGAGCACGACGCTGGCCTCGCCGGGACAGGCGTCCGCCGCCTCAGCCAGTCGCCGTTCCAGGCCCGCGATGAGCAGCGGGTGCGGGCCGAGGGTGGCCGTCTGCCGGACCCGGCAGCGGGGGAGCCCGTCTTTCGCGAGCACCGCCGCCGCCGCGGCGACCTGCGCGGGGATATCGGACTTGCTGTGGTATGCGGCGGTCAGCAGCAGCGGGACGAGCACGACGTCCGGGGAGGCGCCGCTGGCACCCGTCGGGGGGTACGGATGATGCGCCGCGGGGTCACCCCCCCGGGAGATAGCTCGTAGCGCGTCGGCCAGTGCGGGGGCGCAGTGATCGAGGAACGCCTCCCGCGCGTCCAGGCCGGCCAGGCCCCGTTCCGCCGCCTGGGAGCGCACGAGGCCGAGCAGGTCGGCGATCGTGGCGGTCGCCCGCGGGTCTTTGCTCCCGTGCGCGACCGCCACCAGCGATTCCCGGGGGGGACGGGTAACGCGCCGCGGGGTCGCCCCCCCGGGCGGTAGCGGAACGGTCAAACGTGCAGGCCGCATTCGGTCTTGCCCGTCCCCGCCCACCGGCCGCTGCGCGGGTCGGCGCCTACCTCGACGCGGGCGGTGCACGTGCGGCAGCCGATTGACGGGTAGCCGTCGTAGACCAGCGGGTTGACCAGCACGCCCTCGCTCGCGATGTACTCGTCGACCTGGTCCGCGGTCCACCGGGCGATGGGGTTGACCTTGACCATCTGCCGCTTGTTGTCCCAGGCGACGACGGGGGTGCTCCGGCGGGCGAGGGTCTCATCGCGGCGCACGCCGGAGATCCACGCGTCGTAGTTGTGGCGCAGCGTCCGCTCCAGCGGCTCGACCTTGCGCAGGTAGCAGCACAGGTCCGGGTTGCGCCCGTACAGGCGCGGGCCAAGCTCGGCATCCTGCTCGGCCACCGTGCGGGTCGGCGTGACGTTGACGAGGGTGATCGGGTACACGGCCTCGACGGCGTCGCGGGTGCCGACGGTCTCCGGGAAGTGGTAGCCCGTGTCCAGGAAGACAACGTCGATGCCGGGCCGGACCGAGGACGCCAGGTGAATGATGACCGCGTCCGTCATTGAGGAGGTGACGCAGATCCGGGTCCCGAAGGCGTCGGTCGCCCATCGGATGATCTCCTGGGCGGAGGCGTCTTCCAGTTCCGCCGCGGCCGTTGCCGCGAGGCTGCGCATCACTGTTGGATCCTCCCGGTGCCGGTGGGCCGCGTTGCCGCTCAGCGTAAGCCCTTCGCCGCTCATAGCGCCGCCCCCATGCCCGCAAAGCGCAGCTGGAAGCTCCGGGTGCAGCTGCGGCAATGCCATTCGCCGTCCGCCGCGCCCTGCGGCTCGAGGTCCTCCTCGCCGCAGTAAGGGCAGTAGAACGGCACCGCGCGGCCCGACGGGCTGGTCATGACAGCTCCTCCTCGCTCGCCCGCAGCGTCCACGCCGCGAACGACTCGCCGTCCTCGCGGGCCTCCTGGAAGCGGCGCAGCACGCGCTCCACGT
>JAICUO010000894.1 GCA_025935815.1 Streptosporangiaceae bacterium | reverse complement strand
TCTGTCGGGTCGTGGTGTTGCTGACCTGCGGTCCGACACTTGGCTGCTCTTGGGTCATCGGTTATCGTCTCTCATTCAAAGTGTCGGTTTTCGGGTCTGTGGTCTTGGATTGCCTGGTCACTTGAAGCGCTCGGGCGGAGGGAGCGGCCTGCCCCAGGACTCTCTGCGGACGCGTTCGAACCTGTCGTAGTGCGCGTGCGCCCACCTGTGCGCCGGGTCGTTGAGGGTCCAGCCCAGCCGGGGAGTCTCGCCGAGGGACGCGCCGATCCGCTGGTAGAGCGGCCCGGCGTCCCAGTGCAAGGCGGCGTAGCGGCGGAGCCGGAGGTCGGTGATGATGGCGGCGAGGGCTACTGCCTCGGGGAAGGTGACGATGGCGGACGCGATGGTCGCGGTGCCGCTGCCGGTGAACACCGGGATGCCGAAGGCGGCGGCCCGGTCGCGCCATCGCTGCTCCTGGGCTGGCATGTACTTCTTCATGGCGTACTCGGGCTGGCGGCGGGTGAGGTCCCATGCGCGGGTGAACTCTTTCCATGCCCAGGCGCGGTCCCCGCTGCGGGCCAGGACCTGGGCGAGGCGGCGGCTTGCGGCGAGGATGTCGGGCGCTGCGGACAGGTCGTGCTGGGCCGGCTCGTGGGCGCGGCCGAGCCAGCGCCGGTGGCGGTGGCAGACCAGGGGCGTCGAGCCGGGCATGACCAGCGCGTCGGGGCCGGACGGGCCTGACGCCGCCAGCTGGCAGCGGCGGCAGGGCAGCCGGGTGTGCACGACGTAGAAGCTGAGGGCCGGCCGGCCTGACGGCAGCGGCGGCCCTGGATACCCGCCGCGCAGGCCGGGCAGGACGCGGGCGAGGCGGTCCCCGGGCCTGCCCGTGAATGCCTCCAGGCGTGCGGCGGCGTGCTCGTTGAGGCGGGCCTCGAACCCGGTCAGCAGGTGTATCCCGCTGGTCCTGCCGGTGAACTCGCCCAGTGCGCGCAGCATCGTGGTGCCGGGCAGGTCGTTGGCGGCGCCGAGGCGGCGGGCGTAGGAGGGGATGGTCTCCCCGGCGATCGGCCGGGCGACCACGGGCAGCCGGCGGGCGGGAACGTGCCAGACCCTCACGGTCCGGCCCTCCTTCCGGCCGTGGCGGGCTTGCGGGGCGGCGGCGGGCGGTACTGCTCCTCAGCGGCGGTGTCGAGGGTGATGGCCTTGAGGTGCTCGCGGGTGATCTTCTCGGTGCCGTCGTCGATGGCCTCGTTGGCGGCGTCGTGGATGAGCTGGTCGAGGCTGCCGATCATGCCGCTGGTGCGCTCGTGCAGGTAGGCGGCGTCGCTGACCAGGGTGCCGGGCTTGTGCCGGTGCAGCCGCAGCCCGGACTCCAGGGTGGCGACCAGCATCCGCCAGTTGTTCTTCTCGGCCTCGGTGGCGTAGCCGAACGCGCTGGTGTGCAGGGTGATGAACCGGCCGGCGATCTGCCGGCCGCGGGTCCCGGTGAACATGCCGTTCTCGGCCAGGTCCAGGCCCGCGTAGACGAACGTGGCACTGACAGAATCGAAAAAATACTTCAGTTCGTCGGACGCGGCGGCTCCCTTGCGGGTGCGCAGGTCCAGCCGGTGGACCTCGTCGACCAGGACCAGGCTGCAGCCGACCTTGCGGAGCACGCCGGCGACGGAGTGGGTGAGGAAGTGCGGGTTCTCGTGGCTGCTGTAGGGCAGGCCGAGGAACGCCGCGATCTCGATCGCGATCATCTTCGGGGTGGCGTCCGGCGGGACGATGATGTAGACGACCGGGATGCGGCCGTCGCCGCCGGGTGCCCGCCGCTCGACGTCGACCTGGTGAATCTTGCCCAGCTGGGTGATGGACGTCGACTTGCCTGTGCCGGACGCCCCGGACACGATCAGGCCCTTGCGTCCGAGCTGCTTGCCCCGGTTGCTGGTGATCAGCCGCTGGCCCGCCCTGGTGATCTTCAGGATGTCAGGGGTGGCGACCAGGGTGAGCTCGCCGTGGTAGTCCTGGCGGGCGCAGTCGTAGAGCTCCCGCTCGTCGGGGTCCAGGCGGTCGAGGTCGGCCGCTGCCAGGAGGCGGGGCGGCTCGGGCAGCGAGGCGCCGGACACGAACGTGCTCCAGCCCTCCTTGGTGGCCAGCGGGTGGCGGGGGAAGTCTCCGCTCACCGGCGGGACCCCCTGTCCTCGCCGAACGGGTCGAACAGGCCGAAGCCCACCACGGTCCCCGTGACCTCCCTCTCCGCGTCCTCGTCCGGCTCGCCGCCGCCGCTGCCGGCGGGCAGTGCGGGCACCGCCGCGGGAGCGGGCAGGGCCGGCGGGACGGCCTCCCCGGGCAGCGGCGGCGGCATGGCCGCCACTGCCTTCTGGCGGGCCAGGACGCGGCTGGACTCCGGGCCGTTCCCGGCCCGGCGCAGCAGCGCGCCGAGCACGGTCGCGACGGCGGTCTCGTTGGTGTCGTCCAGGCCCCGCTCGGCGGCGATCTTGCGGGCGTGCCGCCAGGTGAAGTCCGCGAACGGCTGGGTGACCATTGACCGGTGGGTCCAGGGGACGGTGAACCAGGCGGGCCCGCTGCC
>JAICUO010000791.1 GCA_025935815.1 Streptosporangiaceae bacterium | reverse complement strand
TGAACCACGCGCTATCCCTGGAGGCAGGCATCTGCTACATCCGGGTTCACGACGGGGTCCTGGCCGCGCCAGTGGACGTCCTCCCAGCCCAGCGCTCGATCGGCTGGTACCCGATGCGCGAGCCGGGCGGCGAGCCTGACGTGCTGCTCGCGGCCAGCGGGTTCATGGTCGGGCAGGCAGCCGACGCAGCCCGGTTGCTCGCGGCCCAGGGGATCGGTGCTTCAGTCGTCGCCGTCCTGCAGCCGTCACAAGCCGGGCAGGCGATAGCCGGGGCGGGGGAGCGCGGAATCCCGATCCTCACCATTTATGACGGGTTCCCAGGCGTCCTCGGGAACCCTGTCCTCGCGGCCAAGGCCAGCTCCCAATGGTCATCACCGGTACGGTCACTGGGCTTCAAGCGGGGCACGTCCGGCCGCCTGGAGGAACTGCTGCCGTGGGCCGGGCTCGACAGCCAGACCATCGCCAGGACAGCCGCCACGCTTCTCGCCGGGGAAGAGCCAGCCTCGCTCCGTGGGAAGGCGGCGCGGCAAGATGCCTGACCAGCCATTCCGAACCTCGGCCATTCTTGTCGGCATCGGAGCCCATTCTTCGGAAATGACGAGTTCCGCCCGGCGTCGCGCCAGGCTGGGCTGTGGCTATACTGAGGCGCGCAATCTCCCTGGCCATTCCGGCACTTCGGGCTGGGGAGCATTCGCGCCCAGCAGGTGCTGCGGCGGGACCAAAGCTCTGCCGCCATCAGCCCGGCCGCCGATGCAGCTCCACTGCTCTGCGGTGGGTCGGCGTGGTTCAGCTGACCGCGCATCATCATCCAGTACGCCGGACGGCGCGAGCCAGGGACGACAGCAGAACGGAGTAGGCCGTGACCAGTCAGGCAGCACCACAGCCGCTTACCGCCGGCCAGGAGGAGCGGATCGTTGCGAAGGCCCGTGACCTGGCTGTCGGCACTGCTCAGGTCATCCCGGAGGACGGGCTGGCGGAGAAGCTGCGGACGGCCGAGCGCGAGGGCCGCCCGCTGCGGATCAAGCTCGGCATTGACCCGTCCGGCTCGGACCTGACACTTGGCCACGCGGTCGTGCTCCGCAAGCTCCGCCAGTTCCAGGACGCCGGGCATACAGCAGTGCTGATCGTTGGTGACTTCACCGGGCAGATCGGCGACCCGACTGGGCGGACGAAGACCCGCAGCGTGCTGACGCCTGAGCAGACTCGCCGCAACGCCCGGACCTACATGGACCAGGCCCTCAAGATCTTGCGGGAAGACCGCCTTGAGCTGCTGTACAACTCCGAGTGGCTCGCCGGAAAGTCCCTGGCCGACGTGCTGGCCACCAGCCGCGCCCTGACCGTCGCGCAACTGCTGGAGCGGGACGACTTCGCCCGCCGGCACCGGGAGAACCTGCCCATCACCCTCATGGAGTTCATGTACCCGATGCTGCAGGGCATGGACTCGGTCGCCGTCGCCGCGGACTGCGAGCTGGGCGGGACCGACCAGACCTTCAACAACCTGGTCGGCAGGACGCTGCAGAAGGACGCTGGGCGCGATCCGCAGATCGTGATCACCCTGCCGCTACTTCGGGGCACCGACGGCGCAGAGAAGATGGGCAAGTCGCTCGGGAACTGGATCTCGCTGAATGACACCCCGGACGACAAGTACGGCAAGATCATGTCCATCGGGGATGACCTCATGCCGCACTACGCCGAGCTGTGCTGTGAGTGGACGGCCGACCAGCTCGATGAGTTCTGCGCGATCCTGGCCAGGCACCCGATGGACGCCAAGCGGGCGATCGGCCGCCGCATCGTGGAGCTCTACCACGGCCCGGACGAGGCGAAAGCAGCCGACGAGAGGTTCACCTCACGGTTCAGCCGCCGCGAGCTCCCCGAAGACCTCCCCGAGTTCCCGCTCCCGACCGGGAGCGGACAGGCGGACATCATCGAGATCCTCGTCGCCGCTGGCCTGGTCACCTCAAAGGGCGAGGCGCGGCGGCTCCTGGCGTCCGGCGGCATCCGGCTCGACGGCGGCAAGCTGTCCCCCGATCCTGGCCCGTTCGCCAGCGAGGACCTGGCGGGCAAGGTGCTCCAACGCGGCAAGCTGCACGCCGTCCGCCTCGTAGCGAAGGAATGAGCAGCCAGCATTAGGGAGCATGCATGCGGGGCGAACTCCACATCGGTGACATCACAGTTGGCGACCAGCACCCGTGCTTCGTGATCGCGGAGATCGGCCACAACCACCAGGGAAACCCAGACCTCGCCATGGCCATGCTCAAGGCGGCCAAGGAAAGCGGGGCCAGCGCGGCGAAGCTCCAGAAGCGCCACCTCCCCGGCCTGTTCACCAGCGAGTTCGCCCGCCAGCCCTACAACAGCGACCACGCATTCGGGACCACCTACCTGGAGCACCGCACCGCCCTGGAAATGGGCAAGCGGGAATGGAATGACCTCGCAGCCTACGCCCGCGACATCGGCCTCCCCTTCTTCGCCACCGCGTTCGACATCCCCAGCGCCGACTTCCTCGCCGGGCTGGGCGTCCCGGCACTGAAAATCGGGTCAGGCGACTCGCTCAACTGGCCGCTGCTCGACCACGCCGCAACCTTCGGCATGCCGCTGATCGTCAGCACCGGCGGACTGGCCTGGGACGACATCGACGCGACCGCCCAGCGCCTGGCGGAGCACGGCGCGCAGTACGCCCTCCTCCAGTGCACCTCGACCTACCCGTGCCCGCCCGAAGAGCTGGAGCTGTCCGTCATCACGGCCATGCGCCAGCGCTACCCGCAGACGGTCATCGGCTACTCCGGCCATGAGCAGGGCATCCTCCCGTCCCTGGCCGCTGCGACCCTGGGCGCGGCGATCATCGAGCGGCACTTCACCACCGACACCAGTCTGCGCGGCTCTGACCAGCGCTTCTCCCTGACCCCCGAGACGATGGCCGAGCTCGTCCAGGGAACCGCGCTCGTGCGCCGGTCCCTCGGCACGGGCATCAAGCGCCGCTTCCCCTCCGAAGAACCCGCGCTGCGCAAGCTCGGCAAGCAACTCGTCGCCGCAACCGACCTGCCGGCAGGCCACGTCCTCAGCCACGCGGACCTGGCGGTACGAACCCCCGCAGGAGGGATGTCACCGCACTTGCTCGACCAGGTCGTCGGCGCCCGCCTACTCCGCCCGCTGCGACGCGACGAGGCCCTGGCCTTCCGGGACATCGACCGCCACCGGCCACTCTCGTGAGCGGATTCGCGCCCAGGGGCAAGGATCTGTTCGACTGCACGGGCCAGGTCGCCGTCATCACCGGCCCGGCCGGATTCCTGGGGCCCATCTGGGCCCGCACCCTGCAGCACGCG
>JAICUO010000192.1 GCA_025935815.1 Streptosporangiaceae bacterium | reverse complement strand
CTTCATCATGACCGCCGCGATGGTCCTCGGCGCGCTCACCACGGTTTCCAGCTCGACCGGGTACAGCGAGGCATGGGTCGCGATCGCCGGGCTGGGACTGGGGATGTCGATGCCGTCGGCGATGAACATCGCGCTGGGCGAGCTGTCGGCCGAGCGCAGCGGATCCGGGTCCGCGCTGATCACCGCGATGCGGCAAGTGGGCGGGACGATCGGGGTGGCCATTCTCGGCACGCTGATCAGCAACGGCTACGCCAGCGCGCTGTCGGTGCGGGGCCTGCCGGCCGCCGCGGCGTCGGCGGCCCGCAGCAGCGTCGCCGGCGGCGTGGCGATAGCGGAAAAGCTCGGCTCCGCGTCCCTCCTGCGCGAGGTGCATGACGCCTTCGTGCACGGCATGGACATCATGCTGTGGGCCTGCGGCGGGATCGCGCTGGCGGCGGCGCTGCTCGCGGTCGCGTTCTTGCCCAGGCGGTCATCGCGGCCCGCCGGCGAGCCGTCCGCCCAGGTCCTCGCCGCCCCGGTCGACCGACCCGCGTCGCAACCGGCAGAATGAGACCTGTGACGGACCTGATCGCCCAGCCGAGCCTGCGGGAGCGGAAGAAGGCCAGGACGCGTGCTTCCCTCCGGGAGCACGCGCTCCGGCTGTTCCGCGAGCAGGGCTACGCGGCGACCACCGTCGAGCAGATCGCCGCCGCCGCCGAGGTATCCCCGTCCACCTTCTTCCGTTACTTCCCGACCAAGGAAGACGTGGTCCTCCAGGACGCCATGGACACCCGCATGGCCGGCGCGCTACTGCATCAGCCGCCTGACCTGGCACCGGTGGCCGCGATGCGGGCCGCCGTGCGTCAGACGTGGTCGACGTTCACCGCCGAGGAATGGGAGCAGTTCCGGCAGGCGAGCGAGCTCACCGCGAGCTTCCCGGAGATCCGGGCTCGCGCGATCTACGAGTTCGCCCGGACGATCGACGTCCTCGCGGACGCCCTCGCGCGGCGCAGCGGCCACCAGGCCGACGACCTCGCGGTGCGCGTGCTGGCGGGGGCGGTCATCGGCGTGATCATGTCGGTCATGATGCCCGCCCACGCCGACCCCGAAGTGGCCGGCCCGCACAAGATAGACGCCGGTCCCGAGTCGTTCGCGCTCATCGACGAGGCGCTGGCTCTCCTGGAAGCCGGCCTGCCTCTCTTATCTGGGGGCTATAAACCAAGCCCCCAGGCCCCCGGGGGCGGCCGCCACGACAGTCCCGAAGGTTCGCCAGATTGGGAATGTTGAAACTTCAAGCACTGTTGGGCGGAGTGAGCCGTCAGGAGCCGGCGTATTACAGTCGGGCATAAGCCCACGTTGGGAGGCACCCATGCCAGCCGTCACCGTCGAGAACCTCCTGGTGCTGCCTCGGGTTACCGAGCCCGCACGGGAGGCTGAGCGTCCGGTCATCAAGATCACCACGGCGCCATCGGGACTTGAGGGGGAGGGGTTCCCGGTCCGCCGCGCATTCGCCGGCGTCGACCTGGCGCTGCTCGACCCGTTCATCCACATGGACCAGATGGGTGAGGTCGAGTACGCGGCGGGCGAGCCGAAGGGCACGCCATGGCACCCGCACCGCGGGTTCGAGACGGTCACGTACATGATCGACGGCGTCTTCCGCCACCAGGACTCCAACGGCGGCGGCGGTCTGATCACCAACGGCGACACCCAGTGGATGACGGCGGGCGGCGGCATCTTGCACATCGAGGAGCCGCCCGAGGACCTGGTCGCCAGCGGGGGACTGTTCCACGGCTTCCAGCTATGGGTCAACCTGCCGCGCGCGCTGAAGATGACCCAGCCCAGGTACCAGGACATCCGCGCCGAGTCGGTCGCGTTGCTGACCTCAGCCGACGGCGGCGCCCTGCTGCGGGTCATCGCCGGGTCGGTTGACGGGCACGACGGCCCGGGCATCACGCACACCCCGATCACCTTGGTGCACGCCACCGTGTCGCCGGGCGCACGGGTGCGGCTGCCGTGGCGGCCCGACTTCAACGCCCTCGGCTACGTGCTGGCCGGCTCCGGAACGGTCGGGCCGGACGCCCGGCCAGTCCGCGTGGGCCAGCTCGCGGTATTCGGGCCCGGCGGGTCGCTGACCATCGCCGGCGACAGCGTGATGGAGGGCCCGGCCAAGTCGCTGGACATCTTGCTGCTCGGCGGCGAGCCGATCCGGGAGCCGGTCGCCGCCTACGGCCCGTTCGTGATGAACACCCGCGAGGAGCTCGCCCAGGCCTTCGAGGACTTCCAGAAGGGCCGCCTGGGCACCATCCCGGCCCAGCCCGCGAGCCAGACCCTCCCCAAGGACCCCCATCCCGGCCACGACGTGCTGTGAGCCCGGCCCGAAGGCGCATTTGCCGCGTTCTCGCCCCGGACGCGAAAGGCCCGGGAGACCCGATCGGGTCTCCCGGGCCTTCGTCACGACCAGCGTGCCCCCGGAAGTTAGGCGCTCGCGGTCGTCGTACCAGCGGTGAGGACGGCCAGGAGGGTCGCGGCGTTGGGGGAGCCGAGGCCCGTGCACGGGTCCCAGCCGGCCGCGGCCTGGTAGGCGCCGTTATTGCCGGAGGTGACGTCGTTGAAGCCAGGAGCCGGGGTGCCCGCGGCCAGGCCCGCGTAGATGAGCGGCTGCAGCAGGCCGAACCGCTGGCCCGACTGCTGCGCCAGCCGCGCGATCAGGCCGGCCCACAGCGGCGCCACCGCGCTCGTCCCGCCGACCGCCGTGCTCTGGCCGTTGGCGACGATCTTGTACCCGGTGACCGGGTCGGCATTGCCCGCGACGTCAGGGACGCCCCGGCCGCGCGAGCTCGTCGGCGCCGGCCCGCCCGGCGGGTTGGGGTGCCTGCGCTCGGGGTCGGCCGCCGCCGCGGTCGCGGCGGGCCCGCCGCTCGCGCCCGCCGGCCCGACCACGCTCGCCTGCCACGCGGGGACGCCGAACACGTCGCGGTACCCGCCGCCGCCGGCGCCGCCGCCCTGGGAGCCGGCCGTGGTGTCGTTCCACACCGTCTCGGCGTAGATCCCGCCCGCCGAGGTGATCTCCAGCCGCGTGCCGCCGCAGGCCAGCGCGTGCGGGCTGGACGCGGGGAAGTCGCAGTGCTGCGCCCCGTCGGAGGCCCCGTCGGTAGAGCCGTTGTCGCCCGAGGCGACGGTGATCGTCACGCCGAGGACCGCCGCGTCGGCCATCGCGGAGTCCATCGCCGCGCGGCTCTGCGCCGACCACGCGTCCTCGCTTTGCCCCCAGCTGATCGAGACGGCGACCGGCGTCGGCGTGTCGTGCACCGCCTGGGAGATGGCGTCCACGAAGCCCGCGTCGCTGTTCGGCGCGAAGTACACCTTCTGGGTGGCGGCCGGCGCCACCGCGCCCACGACCTCGATGTCCAGCAGGACTTCCATGTCGGCGTCGTCGCCCGGGGAGTTGGACCCGCCGTCGACGCCCACCGAGGAGACCGGCGGCACCGCCAGCCCCAGCGCGCTGAAGTACTGCTGCAGGTCCGACTCCCGGTAGCCGCCGCCAAGCTCGACGATCGCGATCGTCTGCCCGCTGCCGTCGGTCGCCGCCGGGAACTGGTAAGCGGTCGCCACCTGCACCGCGGTCAGCGGAGCGGGCGTTACCGAAGGCCCCACCGCGTCAGCGGGCCGGAACTGGGGCCGCGCGGCGGGCCGGTCGTCCAGCCCGAGCACGGCGGTGACCACGCCGTCCAGCTGGGCCGGCACGGACAGGCCACCGGACCGGTAGCGGTGCGTCACCAGCCCGGACCCATCCGGGTGCTCGGTGCTGGCCAGGGTCAGCGTGGTGCCGAAGGCGGCGGACATCGCCTCGACCGTCCCCGATACCGTCAGCCGGCGCTGGCCCGCGTGGACGTCGGAGACGGTCAGGCCCAGGCCCTGCAGTGTCGACCGGACCAGTTCGACGTCAGCCGGGTCAGCCCCGTAGCGGGCCGCCAGCTCCTCGGCGGACAGCGTCTGCGGGCCGTTGATCAGCTCGGACGGGACTTCGGCGCGCCGCCGTAGCATCAGCGTGGCCGATACCGGCGCATCCGGGTCGAGGTTCCCGGCTGGCTGGACGTTTGACACTGCCCTGCGCACGCTCCCCGGGAGCGGCACGAGTTCTGGCATTTGAGATCCCCCTTGATCGTTGGTTGGCGTCCTTAGACGATTCTGTCTTGTCTAAGAGAAGCCACGATCCCGTTCGGGATACATTTAAGTTCAGGTCCAGGTGTCGCGCATCGCCGGATTCCCCTCTATGGGTGCTTCGCTCACAAATCCAGGATGCTGGCGCCAGGCGCCGCGAGCCATGAGAGGCAACCGGCGGAGTAACCGGCAGAGTGGGGAGATCACGGCTCCCGGGTGGTCCCGGCGGCGAGTACGTCCAGTTCGCGGATCTTGGCGCGGACCTTATCCCCGTCACGGTGCCGCAGGTCGTCGTATACCTCAAGGGCGCCCGCCCACGCCGCCCGCGCGTCGGCCACGTCCCCGGCCGCCTGATGCGTCTGGGCCAGATGGCCGAGCGTGTTCGCCAGCAGCAGCCGGTTCCCCGACAGCGACCCCAGCTCCAGCGCCCGCGTGAAGCACTTGACGGCCTCGGGATAGCAGCCCAGGTGCTGGTACACGCAGCCCAGCGTGTCCAGCGTCCCGGCCTCACCTGGCGTGTAGCCCAGCGAGTGGCACAGCGCGAGCGCCTCCAGGCACGCCTCGCGCGCTTGCTCCAGGTCGCCGAGTTGCACCCGGCACCAGGCCGAGTTGTTCAGCGCGGCCGCCCGGACGAGCTGCATGTCCGGATCGTCGGCCGCCGTCGACGCGATCCGCAGGGCCGAGTCGGTGGCGCGCAGGCTGTCGGCGTACCGGCCCTGGTACTCGAACGCCTGGCTCAAGATCAGGTCCGTCCGGGCCAGGCCAACCCGGTCGCCGAGGTCATTGAAGATCTGCCCCGCCTGCGCGAGCCAGTCGTGCGCCTCGGCGTACTCCCCGAGCTGCGCCAGCACGCTGCCCAGACCGCGCATCGCCCGCGCGTACCCGTTCCGCTCCCCGCGCCGCCGGGCCGCCTCCACCGCCACGCGCTGCGTGGCAACTCCGTCATGCCAGTGCCCGCACACGTAGTAGTAGGTCCACAAGACGACAGGAAATCTCCAGGCAAAATCATCAATATTCTCTGCAACGGCACCATCGATCCCGTTGATGAACACCTGGTACTCGGCGTCCAGCCAGGCGAGAGCATCGCGCTTCGACGCGAAGGACTCCGCCCGCACTCCCGGAAGTGGCGGGTCAATGCGGATCGTGTCGTGACCGGGGTAGAGAACCACCCGGGCGGCGTACGCCGATTGCAGGTAATGGTCGAGCGCCCGGCGCAGGGCGGCGTGCCGCTCGGCCGCGGGGATCGTGTCGAGTGCCTGCTCATAGGAATAGCTGCGGAGCAGGTCGTGGAAGGCGTACCGGCCGGGGGCATGCTCGGTGGTGAGGCTCGCCCGGGCCAGTTCCCGCAACGCCCCGCGCGCGGCCGGGAGCGTTACCGCGGCCAGGCTGGCAGCGGCCGGGGCCGTGATGTCCGGGCCGGGATGCAAGCCAAGCAGCCGGAACATCAGCGCCGAGGACTCCGAGAGGTGCTGATACGACAGCGACAGCACCGTGCGGACGTTGACGGTCGGGTCCCCGGCATCCAGCGCGTCGAGGCGGCCCGCGACCTCGGCGAGCTCGGCCGACAGGGCGGCCAGCGACAGCCGAGGCTGGGCGGCGGCCCGCGCGACCACGACCGATAGCGCCAACGGCAGTCCCGCGCACAACCGGGCGAGGTCGCTAACCGCGTCCCGCTCGCGGGCGGTCCGCTCCGGCCCGAGGCGGGCCGACAGCAGCTCCAGCGCCTCGGGCTCGGTGAGGACGTCCAGGCCGACCAGCCGCGCTCCTTCCGACGCGGCCAGCGCGGACAGCTCGCGCCTGCTGGTCACCAGGACCAGGCACCGCGGCGAGGCGGGCAGCAGCGGCCGCACCTGCGCCACATCGCTGGCGTTGTCGACCACCACCAGCAGGCGCCGGCCGGCGGTCCGGCCGCGGTACAAGGCGGCCAGGCCCTCCAGGTCGGCCGGCAGCTGCGCCGGGTGCACCCCGAGGGCGTCGAGGAAGCCGCGCAGCACGTCCGCCGGGTCGGCGGGCTTGTCGGCGGTATCGAAGCCGCGCAGGTTCGCGTACAGCTGGCCATCGGGGAAGAGCGGCGCGACGCGGTGCGCCCAGTGCAGCGCGAGCGCCGTCTTGCCGACGCCGGCCGTGCCGCCGATGGCCGAGATGACGACCGTTCCCGCTCGCCCGCAGTCCAGCTGGGCGAGCTGCTGGTCCAGCTCGCCCAGTTCGCGTGCCCGTCCCGCGAAGTGCGCGACGGCCATGGGCAGCTGCCGCGGCACTGGCTCGCCGGCGGCCAGGGACGGATCCGGGGTGCCCGGCCCGCGATCGCCGCTGTCCGCATCCGCCCGCGCGCCCGAGGGGGATGAACGCTGCGCGGGAACGCGGGTTCCGTTACGGGGATGACGGTCCGGGGGCTGGCCTTCGGGCTCCTCGGCCTCTTCCCGGCCGATGCGGTAGCGGGCGACGAGGTCGGCGCCGGCCGTGTCGGGCAGGCCAAGGGCGCGCACGAGCGCGCGCAGCGAGCTCGGATAGGGCTTGCGCGTGCGGCCGCGCTCCAGGTCCGCGATGGTGCGGACGCTCACCCCCGAGCGCTCGGCGAGGTCCTCCTGGGTGAGTCCAGCCGCCTTCCGTTGCCGGCGCAGCCAGATCCCCGGTGCCGCGCTGGCCTCTGCCGTGCTCATGATCACCGCCTGACCGTGATCACCTCTCCTGTCCGATGCGTTACGCGACGCTTCGGTTACATTGAGTGTAGCGGTGATGGCTTGCCGTGAAAAGTGCGTATATGCAGCGCGCTCTTCCTATTCGCCCCTGCGGTCCCGTTTGCCCCTGCCGGTCACTGGCGGATCTTTGCGCCCCGTGGCGGGCACTGTGCTCGCCGGGGACTAGTTAATAAGGTCTAGTCACCAGCCTTTCCGGCCGGGCGGTCCTAGGGTTTTGTGGCGTATGAGTCTCATGGTACTTATAGTTGCCAGAGGTGCGTATCGTGCATTGCAAGTTGCATGAGACTGTGCCGGAAGTTTGAGGGGCAAGTTGGCGATGTCAACACAAAAGTCGCTTTTGCGTAGTTACTCCTAGTCCGTCCGAACTACGTCAGTTGACTTATATCTAGTTAACCGGAATCAACTTACGAAACTGCGCACCAGGTGTGACTTTTGAGGCACTACAAGTCGCAACCCGGTCGATAATGGCTTGTAGTAATCGGCAGAACCCCCTGCGTGGCACCTCACGCGCCTGCCGGTACGAAAGGGCCCGCCATGAGCAAGGCCTTCAAAGGCAGTGCCTCCCCAAGCAGTGCCTCCCCAAGCAGTGCCAGGGAAAGACGGGGCACGGCTGCGGCAAGCAGTTCCCCGGAGCCACGCCCATCCTTCCGAGAGGTGTTCGCTCTGGCCGAGTTCCGCGCCCTGTGGGCCTCGGAGGTCCTCTCGGTTGCGGGCGACCGCCTGGCGCTCGTCGCGCTGACCATCCTCGTCTACGAGCGCACGCGATCCCCGCTGCTGGCCGCCGTCGCCTTCGCGAGCGGCACGCTGCCCTACATCGTGGGCGCGCTGTTCCTGTCCAGCCTGGCGGACCGCTTCCCCCGGCGCACGGTCATGGTGGTGACCGACCTCGGCCGGATGGCCCTGGTGGCCGGCATGCTCGTGCCCGGCATGCCGCTGATCGCGCTGATCGCCCTGCTCTACGCAGTGACCTCGTTTCAGCCGGTCTTTGACGCAGCCCGGTCCGCGATCACCCGGGACGTCGTGCCGATGGATAAGTACGCGCTGGCGGCCGGAACGCTCCAGTCCACGTTCCGGATCCTGATCGTCGCGGGAGCCGCCGCCGGCGGCGCGCTGGTGGCCTTCGCGGGCGCGCGCTGGGCGCTCGGCGCGGACGCGGCCAGCTTCGGACTCAGCGCCCTGATTGTGCGATTCGGCCTGCAACTGAGGCCAGCGGCGGCGGCTGTGGCGGCAGCCTCTGACGGAGCGGGGCCAGCGGAGGCAAAGGCGGGGCCACTGCGCAACCTGGCCGCCGGCACCCGCCTGGTCTTTGGGGATGAGTCGCTCCGGACGCTGATACTCATTGCCTGGCTGGCCGCGTTCTACAACGTCCCCGAGGCCGTTGCAACGCCGTATGCGGGGAAACTCGGCGGAGGGCCGGTGGCTGCCGGCCTGCTCATCGCGTTCTCGCAGCTCGGCTCGGTGGTGGTTATGCCTTACTTCACCAAGCGGATGGGGCCGCTGACGCGACTACGCTGGATGGGACCGATGGCCGTGTGCACCTGCGCGGTGCTCGTGTTCACCGTCCTCCGCCCAAGTCTCGCCGTCTCCATGGCGATCTTCTTTCTCTCCAACACCTTCACGGTGTACCAGATCGCCGCTAATACCGCGTTCGTTCAAAGGGTGCCAAACGAACGGCGGGCCCAAGCATTCGGCCTGGCTAACGCCGGTTTGGTCGTCGGCCAGGGGGTGGCGTTCGCGGCTGCCGGCGCGCTTGCCGAGGTAATACCGCCCTCATTGGTGGTCGCGCTGGCGGGTGGAGCAGGTTCGGTCATCGCCTGCGGGCTGGCGATCCGCTGGCGGCGTAGCGCGCCGGTGGTGGGGCGTCACTCCGCCAGGCATCTTGCCGGGAAGCAGCAGGGCCAAGAGGCCGCACCCGTCCGGCAGGAGCGGGCACCTGTCCAGTTGGTTCGGTCACGGTAGCGGGATGGTTCGGGTGCTCTCGGTTCAGACCCAGGTGTCGCGCATGTCAGCGATTCCTTTCCGTGTGCTGGTGCCATGTCGGGTGATCGGTGTCCGCGGTCAGTGCCAGACGTCGTGCCGCATGCCCTGCTCCTTCTCTTTCGCCACGGCGGGTGCGATTAGCCTCTGCACCCACTGTGATCACGGTGGCGCGATTTTGTATCTGCGCGTCGCCAACACGCCCATTAAGCGTCCGGTTGTCACCCGATGTCCGTGAAACTTGCGACAATGGCTACCTCGACCGAGATAGATGGGTTATGGTAGCTATACGCAGCTAGTCATTTACGGTGAGCTGTTACTACAAGATGGACCCCCGGGTCATGGAACCCTCGGGTCGCAGACGGAACGGTGGAGCATGCAAGCCTCGTCCCTGGCGGGTCGCCTCAAGCGGAGCTTGACGGTGACTGACTGGACTTGGTGGGAACTGCCGATCGTGTTGCGCCTGTATGTGGCGGCAGTGGCTACGGCGGCTGTCGTCACTATTGGCGTTGAGGTAGCGCTGGCCAACTGGCAGGCGCTTGACCTGGCGAAGTTCCTGCTACTCGCCTGCTGCGCGGTTATCTCCGTGGCGTCGACCCCCAGGATCGCCTATAGCGCGCCCGGTGTGACGAGGGACTTCACCACGGTATGGGTCGTGCCGATCGCGATCGTGCTCCCGCCGGCATACGCAGCCATCGTGCCCATTCCGATGTTCCTGGTCATGTGGCTGTGGGTGCACCGGGGCATCGTTCACCGAATGGTTTTCACCGCCGCGTCGATCAGCCTTACCTACGTCGCCGCCTCACACGTGTTCCGGCTCTTCCCGCCATCGTTCGCCGGTAGCCACGTTGGATCGGGCCTGCACGCCTTTACCTGGGCCGTGGCGGTGACGGCGTGCGAGATTCTCAGCGGCAGGATCCAGCACCTTTTCGTCGCCGGCGCGGTAAAGCTCTCGAACCCGGGCGTGAGGGTCTGGGCGAGTCAGTTCAAGCGCGAGGCCCTGCACGGGCTCTTCGTCGTCCTCGACCTGTCGGTGCTGATCACGCTCGCCGTCGGGGTAAGTCCCGCGCTCGTCCTCCTCGCCCTCCCGACTGTGCTACTGGTCCGGCGCTTCATGGTGCACCCGGTCCTCGTCGCGCAGTCTCGCGTTGACGCCAAGACGGGGCTGCTCAACGTTTCCACCTGGGAGCGGGAAGCCGAGCTTGAGCTATCCCGGGCCGCGCGAACGAGGAGCTCGCTCGCGCTCGCGATCTTGGACATCGACCATTTCAAGGTGGTCAACGACACCTACGGTCACTTGGTGGGGGACCGAGTGCTGAAGGCCGTGTCCGATGGCATCCAGGGGCAGTCCCGCGACTACGACAAGGCGGGCCGGTTCGGCGGCGAGGAATTCGTGCTCCTGCTCGCCCAGGCCTCCGAGGACGACGCCAGCCGCATCGCCGAGCGCCTGCGCGCCCACATCGGCGACCTGGCCGTGCCCATCGACGACCGCCCCGAGGCTCCTTGCGTTCGCGTGACGGTCTCCATCGGCGTCGCGGCCACGGGGCGGGACGAGTCCCAAGAGCTGACCGACCTGCTGGCGGCGGCCGACTCCGCGCTCTATCGCGCCAAGCAAGATGGCCGTAATTGCGTGCGCGTGGCGATGCCGGTCCTGCCCGAGCAGCTTGCCGCCGAGATCGCCGACCAGATGGAGTCAGTGCAGGTGGACCCGGCCGGCACTTCTTTATGCCCGTGAAGGTAACTCTACGCGATCGCTACGGTACGTAATGAGTTCGCAATTGCATCCGCTCGTGCAAATCATTCGTGCAGCTCAGCGCCCTCTTTGCCGCTCGCGCACAATCTCATCGGCCACCCACTGTAATGCCCGCCACGGTCAGGATCCGGTTGGCCGTGGAGCGTACACGGCCACGACCTCGTCGATCGTCGGGAACTGCGGCATTGTGTCGCCGACGGCGATGGGCAGCAGGCGCCGCAGTGACCGCCCGAGCTCGCCGTACGGGTCGCGCACGTTCTGGAAGGAGCGCGGGATCTCCAGCGCCTGGCCGTCCGTGCACCGCAGGCTGTACCCGGACACTACCGGCCTGCCCTCACCGTCCGCGCCCGGCTCGTAGGCCACCGTCCAGATCACGCTGACGTCAGTGACCTGGCTCCAGCGGACCGGGAAGGCGCTGGCCCGCGGATCGTCGGACACCACGAACCCATCGGTGAACGCGTACAGCCAGCTGCGCCGTCGCGGCTTGCGGCCGCGCCATATGCTCAGGCCGAACCAGCCGCCAATCAGGAACGGGGAAAGGATGAGCAAGGACGTCATCCCCGGGACGTCAATGGCGCCCAGGGCGATGAGCAAGGGGACGGCGGCCAGCGGGAGCAGGCCCACCACGTAGGCCCGGGGCCTGACGCCGCCGCCGGCCCGCGCGGTGAAGACGCCAACCACCTCGCCGCACTCATGCATCATGGCGACCCGATCGGCGTCCGCCAGCTGCTCGGCATAGCGGCTACTCTGCTCGTCGACCCGCCGCTGGAAGCCTTGCCGAAGCTTCTGCTCTGCTTCAGGCCGCATCTTCACCGCAAAACCCCTCCCGGATACGTGAACTCCCCTGAAGTACGTCGCGGAAGCCCGCCCGGATTGACCCGCTGACGTGACACGATCTAAAGAGGTAGGCGGGCTGGAGGGGCTTGTGATCACGACGCCATCGACCGGGTCGGAGGCGATCGCGCTGGCGGTCGCGGGCAGCCGCGCTCTCGCGGCGGCGGGGCAGTCGGACATGGTGTGGGGGCACGCCAGCGTGCGGGACCCCGACGGGCGGGGGGCCTGGATGAAGGCCTCGGGCTGGGGGTTCGAGGAAGTCGACGAGAGCCGGATCGTCCTGGTGTCCCCCGACGGCGAGGTGCTGCACGGCGCCGGGCGACGGCATATCGAGTACCCGATTCACACTGAGGTGATGGCCCGCCGCGCCGACGTGGGCGCGGTCGTGCACACGCACTCGGACGCGGCGAACGCGTTCTCCGCGCTGGACGTGCCGCTGCGGCCACTCAGCCACGCGGGAAGCCTGTTCAGCTATCCGGACGTGCCCCGCTTCACGCTGACCGGCGGGCTGATCAGCTCCGCCGAGCTAGGCCTCGCGCTGGCGAACGCGCTCGGCGCCGCGCCCGCCTGCCTGATGCCGCAGCATGGCCTGATCACCGCGGGCAAGAACCTGGCGGCCGCCGTGATGACGGCGGTGCTGCTCGACCGCGCCTGCCGGACTCAGCTGACGGCGATGGCGGCCGGCCCGCTGACCCGGTGGGGCAGCGAGGACGACACCGTGGCCAAGCGGGCCGTGGTCTGGTCCGACGGCCAGATCGCGGCGGGCTTCGACTACCTAGTCCGGTCGGCCGGTTCCCGGTAAGTCCTCCCGCGTGCCCGAGTCCAGCGCGTTGATCTCAACGCCACCCATGGCGCCAGCGTAGGCCCGCCCCGCTGGCGAGCGCTGCCCGCCCGTCACAGGTGCGTGGTCCCGTCGTCCCTGATAGTCCAGGCTGGGTTGTGCGCCACCTCCCACACGTACCCCTCGGGATCGGCGAAGGCACCCGTCGTCCCGCCCCAGTCAGCTACCGCGGCGGGGCGGACGATGGTG
>JAICUO010000942.1 GCA_025935815.1 Streptosporangiaceae bacterium | reverse complement strand
TCAAGGGATTTACGCCATTCTCGCCGCCAAAAGAGAGAGACCGTATGCTTCTGCAGTAGAGCGCTTTCCATCTCAGGTAGACCTGTCGGGATGGCGAATTCCTCGATTATCGCAAGCCCGCGATCATCTCCCTTAGTAACTGCGCTTCTTGCGCTAGCGGCCAGGGAACCCGTTGTTAGCCTGGCCCAAACTCCGGCCCAGAAATCCTGATTGGCAACCCTGGACAGCACCTGGAACGTGTCCATTCACGGGGGTGCCGGGAATTGGTGTCAGCTGACGGCGGGCAGCGGGGGGTAGCCAGGGCTTTCCGGTGAGGGCATTGCGGATGGCGTCGAGTGCGGTGGCGCCGTGGGCGGCGGCGGAGTCGAGGTAGCTGCGGATGCGGCACCATCGGGCGAGGGTTGCCAGGGAATGCCAGTATCCCGAGACGGCCTGGTGGCGCTTGGCGGCCTTGGCCCCGCGCTCGCTGACGTTGTTCGTCCAGTCCACGGCGAAGTCGCGGGTGAACAGGAAGACCTGCTCCTTGTAGTCGCGCAGCCAGCAGCCGAGCGCGTAGCCGGGGTGGTTCCCGCTGGCCCAGTCGCGGAGCCGGTTGTGGATGATGCCGTGGGTGACGGCCTTGTCGTAGCGTTCTCGCAGGTCAGAAAGTAGCTTCGGGTTCAGGCTGGTGTCGCTGCGGGCGCGGGCGTCCTCCACGGCGCGGTGCGCCCTGCGGAGGACGGCGATGATGTCCTCCGCCCAGGACTGGAGGCCGCCGGGCCCCAGGCCGGCGACGGCGCGGCAGCGGCGGATGACGTGCTGGCAGCACTGCTGGATGCCCGCGATCCGGGACAGCAGGTGCTGGTAGCCCGCGTAGCCATCGGTCATCAGGTGCCCGGTGAAGCCGGCGGGGATCGCGCCGCCGACGGCGGCCTTGCGGCGGGAGGCCAGCGCGAGCAGGAGCCGCAGCCGGGCGTCCGGAGTGGTGATGACCAGCACGTGCGGTGCCCCTGACGTGGCCTTCTTCCCGTCCTGCTCCTCGGGGTCCGCCTCGCCCGCGTCGTCCGCCGGGGCGGGCGGCGGCGCCTTGTCCAGCACGTTCACCGGGGTCTCGTCGGCGGCCAGGACGTCCTGCGCGGCGAGCGCGGCGGCCATGGCCTCGTCGAAGCCGCCGGCCCGCAGCCGCCCGCTCATCCGGGCGACGGCCTTGTCCACCCAGCCGGCGGAGACTCCCTCTCCGGTCAGCATGCCGATGAGCTGCGCGGACCGCTCTGCGGGCACGTTCCCGTAGCACGACAGCAGCACCGCGGCCGCGTTCAGGACCGGCCCGTAGGCAACAGAGCCGGCGTGGAAGCCCGGCGGCGGCGTGGCGTGGGTGACCGCCCCGCACCCGCCGCAGGCCAGCCCGGGAAGCAGCACCTCGGTGACCTTGCGCAGGATCGCGACGTCGATGACCTGCGCCCACCGCGGCTCCGCCGGGGCCACGCCGTCAAGGGGCGCGTGGCAGGACCGGCACTCCGCCGGCGGCTCCGCGGTCTCCCTGTCGTCCGGGTCAGGGTCGCGCTTGAGGCCCTTCCCCTGGTGGCCGGGCTGCCCGCCCCTCTTCCGGTCCTTGCTGCGCTCCCGCTCCGACCGCTGCCGGGCCTTGCGCTGCCCCCCGGCGGCGATGCCCTCCTTCGAGGTCGGCGTGCCCGAGTTCGAGCTGTCCGCCGCCAGCCGCCGCTCAACCTCGGCCAGCCGCAGCTCAAGCCGCCGGATCACCTCCGCGCTGGCCTCCTGCGCCGCCCGCAGCACCTCAATCTCCGCATGCTGCGCCTCGATCACGGCCCTCAGCCGCGCGTTCGCAGCACGAAGCCCCGCAGCATCATCAGGCGCAGGCTCACCGGGCACGCGCGAAGGCTGCCACGCCCGCCCCCGCCATGCAAATAAGCGCACGTCGAACCCAGCCAAGCCCCAGACCCCACTGAATCATGAGGCTAACTCACCCGTGAATGGACACCGGGTAGTCGCCCGAATCAGCCCAGTCAGCGATGGCAGCGAATCTCACTGACTGCCTTTCGCGAACCAGGTCGCTACTTTTTTTGCGAACTCCACCTGCATCCGCAGCTCGGCGATCGTGGACTTGTCATCCCTGGACTCAGCCCGCAGCCGGACCAGC
>JAICUO010000737.1 GCA_025935815.1 Streptosporangiaceae bacterium | reverse complement strand
GCTCTTTGACCAGATTCGCCGGGCCAACGCGGCCCTGGCTGACACGCTCATGGCCGAGCAGCACGGCCTGCGGGCGCAGGCGGCCCAGACGCTCACTGACATCGTGATAACGGTGCTGGTGGTGACCGCGATTTTGCTGCTGGCCGGGTTCCTGGTGGCCAGCAGGCTGTCACGGATGGTGACCGGACCGATCGGCCGGCTGCGCCAGGTCGTGCTCCGCCAGCGCACCGGTGACGATCGCGCGCGGGCGGATGAGGATCACGGCCCCGTCGAGGTTCGCGACCTGGCCGGGGCGTTCAACGCGCTGTCAGCCCGGAACGTCAAGCTGGCCGTCGCGCAGGCCGAGGCGCTTCGGCTGCAAGAGGAGGCGTTCGCCGCCGGGCGCGCGATCCGGCTCGGCTCCGATGCCGAGGACGCGATGCGGATCGCGTGCGGTCACATCGGCGCCGTCCTGGGGGCGCGCCGGGTCCGCGCCGCGGCGGTCAATGAGTCCCCCGAGATCACCGCCTCCGCTCAGTGGCACTGGGCTGACCTGGCCGACCTGCCCGATATGGCAGCGGACGCGGTGCCCCGCCTGTGGGAGCTGGCCACCGGGCTATGGGCCGACGGGAGGCAGCTGGTCGTCAGTGACCTGCTGGCCGCGGGGGGCCAAGAAGAGGGCTGGCCACAGTGGGTCCACCGCGAGACCGGCGCGACGGCCCTGCTCCTGGTGCCCGCTGGCCTGGGAAACCGCGTCGCCGGGGCCGTCACCGTCATGATGGATGCCGGCCCGCGGGACTGGACGGCGCCCGAGGTCGCCTTCGTTCAGCAGGTGGCGAACTTCCTCGCCCGGGCCATCGTCCAGGCGGGGACCGACGCGCAGCGAGCCGAATACACCGCCCGGCTGGAAAGCCTTGACCGGCAGAAGACCGAGTTCCTGTCCACCGTCAGCCATGAGCTGCGCACCCCGCTGACCTCGATCCAGGGATACCTGGAACTGCTGCGCGAGGGAGACGCCGGGCCGGTAGCCGATGAGCAGCAGCACATGCTCGCCATCATCGACCGCAACGCGACCAGGCTGCGCGGGCTCATCGAGGACATCCTGGTCCTCAACCGCATCGAGAGCGGCGGCCTCGTCGTCGGAAACGTCGAGGTCTCCTTGCGCGGCCTCGCGCGCAACACCGCCGAGGAGCTCCAGCCGATCGCTGATAAGGCCAGCGTCCAGCTCCGGGTGGACGTCACCGATGATCCCGGCCCCGTGATCGGGGACCGTGCCCAGCTGCAGCGCAGCCTGGTGAACATCGTGTCCAACGCGATCAAGTTCACCCCCGGCGGCGGCATCGTGACCCTGACATGCCAGACCGACCCGGGTGGCGAGGTCGTCATCACCTGCCAGGACACCGGGATCGGCATCCCCAAGGCGGACCTTGAGCACCTGTTCACCCGGTTTTTCCGGGCCAGTAACGCCACCGGCCTGGCCATTCCCGGCACCGGGCTGGGCCTGGCCATCGTCGCGGCCATCGTCGCCGTCCACCATGGCGAGCTCGCGCTGGACTCAGTCGAGGGCGTGGGCACCACGGTCACCATGCGGTTCCCGCTGGCGACAGCCGATGCCGAGGTGTGACCCAGGCACCCGCGCCGGGGCGGTAGCGTCGCGGGTATGCCTGCGCGCAAGCCTGACCCGCTGGGGCCGGAGCATGTCGTGGTGGTCGCAGCCGCCTTCGACCGGGGGGAGGAGCCGCAGGCGGGCGCGTTGCGGTCGGCCGCGCGCTACCTGTTGCAGGAGCTGGAGCGGATCGCGCCCGGACGGTCGGTGGAGGTAAGGGTGCCGCCGGTCGCGGCGGTGCAGTGCGTCGCCGGGCCACGGCACACCCGGGGCACGCCGCCCAACGTGATCGAGACCGACCCGGTCACCTGGGTGCGGCTGGCGACGGGACGGATGAGCTGGGCCGAGGCCCTGGAGGCAGGGGCGGTGCGGGCCAGCGGCCCGCGCGCTGACCTGGCCGGGTACCTCCCGTTGCCAGTGAGCAAATAGAATGTGCTGGTGGTTAAGCCAGACGGCCGTCTCACGCACGATCTTGACCCTTACGATCGCCCGCCACGGGACGCCTGCGGAGTCTTCGGCGTCTGGTCGCCCGGCGAGGATGTCGCCAAGCTCGCCTACTACGGGCTGCACGCGCTGCAGCATCGCGGGCAGGAATCGGCCGGGATCGCCGTCAGCGACGGGCGCCGGATCGTCGTGCACAAGGAGATGGGCCTGGTCGCCCAGGTCTTCGACGAGCCGTCGCTGACCGCGCTGCGCGGGGACATCGCCGTCGCGCACTGCCGCTACTCCACCACCGGCGCCCCGGTATGGGCGAACGCGCAGCCGACGTTCCGGTCGACCCCGGCGGCGTCGGTGGCGCTCGGGCACAACGGGAACCTGACCAACACGCGGGAACTGGCCGGGATGCTGCCCGGTGGCGGCGGGTACGGGGGGGCGTCCCCCCGGGAGATAGCCGCGGGCGGCCCGGCCGTGATCAACGCCACATCCGACACCGACGTGCTGACCGAGCTGATCGTGGCGGGGGCGGCGGGCATGGCGGGCCTCGCCGACGCCGCCGCCAGCATCCTGCCCCGGGTGAAGGGCGCGTACTCGCTGGTGTTCATGGACGAGAACACCCTGTACGCGGCGCGCGACCCGCAGGGATTCCGGCCGCTGGTGCTCGGCACGCTGGGCGAGCGGGCCCCGGGCAACCGCGGCTGGGTAGTGGCCAGCGAGACCGCCGCCCTGGACATCGTCGGCGCGTCGTTCGTCCGCGAGGTCTTGCCAGGCGAGCTGATCGTGATGGACGAGCGCGGCCTGCAGTCGCGCCTGTTCGCCCCGGCCGCGCCCAAGGTGTGCCTGTTTGAGTATGTGTACCTGGCCCGGCCGGACACCACGATCGGGGGCCGGGGCCTGCACGCCACCCGGGTTGAGATCGGCCGCATCCTGGCCAAGGAGCAGCCGGCCGAGGCGGACCTGGTCATCCCGGTCCCGGAGTCCGGGACGCCCGCGGCGATCGGGTACGCGGAAGCCAGCGGCATCCCGTACGGCCAGGGCCTGGTGAAGAACTCCTACGTCGGCCGGACGTTCATCCAGCCGAGCCAGACGATCCGGCAGCGCGGCATCCGGCTGAAGCTCAACCCGCTGCGAGACGTCATCGCGGGCAAGCGGATCGTCGTGGTCGATGACTCGATCGTGCGGGGCAACACCCAGCAGGCGATTGTCGCCATGCTGCGGGAATCCGGCGCGTCGGCGGTCCACGTGCGGATCGCGTCGCCGCCGGTGAAATGGCCGTGCTTCTACGGCATCGACTTCGCTACGCGCGAGGAACTGATCGCCGGGCACTCCGCGGTCGAGGAGATTCGCGCCACCATCGGGGCCGACTCACTTGGCTACGTGTCGCTTGACGGCCTGGTCGTGGCGACCGAGCAGCCACCCGCCTCGTTGTGCAAGGCGTGCTTCGATGGCAACTACCCAGTGCCGGTCGCCGAGCACGACCGGGGCAAGAACGTGCTCGAGCCCACCGTGCGTTGAGGTGCACCGCGCGTTGAGGTGCACCGCGCGTTTGTAGTCACCGTGCGTTAAAGTGCACGCCGCGTTAAATGTGCACAGCGCGGTGAGGTGTTAGCGGCCGCCCTGTCGTCCGGAGTGACCAGACCACGAGTCCTCGTCGTCCTCGTCTTCGTCCTCG
>JAICUO010000137.1 GCA_025935815.1 Streptosporangiaceae bacterium | reverse complement strand
TCGGCCAGGCGGACGACGGCGGCGCCGAACTCCAGCATGGCCTTGTAGCTGGCGTTGCCGGGGTCGGTGATGCCTAGCAGGTGCGGGGGGACGGCGAGCGTGGCGGCGATGTAGGCCAGGGTGCCGCGGTCGGTGACCCTGCGGCGGCCGGACTCGATCATCGAGATGTAGGTGCGGTCGTAGCCGAGCATGCCCGCCAGCTGCTGCTGGTTCAGGCCGTTGGCTTTCCGGTAGCCCAGCAGGACATCACCCAGGGCACGTCCAGTGCCCGGGACACCGTGAGCAGGCAGCCAGGCCGCGGCGGCGACCACGGCCGCGCCGGGTGCGGCCGGCTCCTGGCAGGCGGGGCATGAGGCGGCCCGCCCGGATGGCGTGCCGGGCGCCCCGCACCGGCCGCACAACAGGCCCGGCATCGCCGGGTCTTAAGGGGTGAGCTGCCGGCTGGCGTCGCGGGCGAGCCAGGCCGTGATCGAGCGCTTGTAGCCCGCGGGCATGTTCAGGGCGGGCACCTGCGCGGGGCTGAACAGCCCGGCCCGCTTGTGCTCGCTGCTGACGACCGGAGGGGCGGTGCTGCGGACGTGGCACCCGTAGGTGACGATCAGGACGTCCGCGCCGGGCCGGATGTGGTACTGCCAGCAGTCCAGCAGCGGCCCGGTGACCACGTCCCAGCCAGACTCCTCGCTGATCTCCCGCGCCACGCAGTCGGCCGGGTCCTCGCCGAGCTCGAGCTTCCCGCCGGGCAGCTCCCACTCGCGCCGCTCGTTCTCCAGCAGCAGGACCTTGCCGTCTTGAAGCGCGACGCCCTTGACCGAGACCGGGAACACGTGCACCGCCCCGTCCGCTCCCCGTGCCTGCACGGCCATCCGCCCGCTCCTTCCCGCTGCTTCCGGACTGACCCTAGCACGCGGCCCCCGGCCACCCGGCGTGACAGCTTGTCACTAGCCATAACCGGGCAGTGCGGCCAGCCTTGGGGTTACCGTTCACCCAGGGAGAGCAGATGGATACGACTTTCAGTGCATGCGACGCCGGCCGGGACGGACCCGGCTGGCGGGAACGTGTCTCGGCGCGGCTCCGCGAGGACGGGCTGGCGGTCCTGGCCGGGATCACCGGCCGTGCCGCGCTGACCGCGCTCGCCCGGGAGCTGATGACGATCCGGCCCCACCGCGACGCGGCACCCGACGGCGTCACCGAGATCACCGACACCGGGGCCGCCGCGGCGGGATACGCGGCGTTCACCGGGGCCGGGCTGATCCCGCATACCGACGGGACCGCCGTGGCCGACCCGCCGCAGCTGCTGCTGCTGGCCTGCGTCCGGCCCGCCGGCGAAGGCGGCGCCACCCTGGTCGCTGACGGCGCCCGGGTTGCCGCGGCGCTTGCCGGGCGCCATCCCGGCGCGCTGCCCGCGCTCTCGGCACCTAAGTCGGCCTGGTTCGGGACGCCGGCCGACGGGTACCTGGGCGCGGTGTGCGAGCCGGCCGGGCCGGGCCGGATGCGCCTGCGGCTGCGGCTTGACGACCTGGCCCGCTTCTCACCCGACGCCGCCTGCGCCGTCCCCGCGCTGCGCGCCGCCATCTCAGCGAACGCCGTCACGCTGCGCCTGGGGCCGGGCGACGGGGTGGTGCTGTGCAACACCCGGTGGCTGCACGGCCGGGAACCCTACGCCGGCCGCCGCGTGATGCTCCGCATCCGCGGCGCCCCGCGGCCGGGGGCCGGCATCTGCCGGGTTTCCGGTGCCGCCGGCCCGGGGTGGTCCCGGCTGTGCCAGCCGGGACCACCGCGGGCACAACCCGCGAGGGGCAGGTCAGGTGAGCCGGCGCAGGGCCGAGCAGATCGAGCGCCTGGAGCGCGACGGCGTGATGGCATCCCGTCGCGAGCAGCTGCTGGCGTGGTTCCGGGCACATCCGCGCGGGACCCCGCAGCAGGCCGTCCTGGAACTGCGCTACAGCCACGCCGACCACATGTACGCCGTCGCGGACTCGGTCCGCATGGACCTGCTCCGCGGGCAAGCCGGCGCCAGCACGCCCGCAGGGCCGGAGACAGGGAACTGAAGGGGGGACCGTGACCGTGAACGCGGGCGGCGCCGGCCAGCTGTCACCACCGGAAGCCAGCAGGAGGCTGCCCGGGTGGGCGCGGGACATGGCCGGCCAGTACCCGGCGTACGAGTTCGCCCCGTGCAAGGTGTCCCGCGGCAGGGCCGTAGCCGCCGTCCGGATGCGGCCGGGAGCCGGGCCCGCTGTGGTGATCACCTCACGGGAAGAAGAGATGCGCGCCGCGCTCGGCGGGACAGCACAGCCGCCCGCCGGCGGGTAACGCCGGCCCGTGCCCGTCTGGCCGGCTACGGAGCCTGGATCCCGGCGGGGCTCTGTCTTTGCCGGCCCGGTCTACTGGCAGAGTCGCGTATTCAACTGTCGCGTATCTCTCGGCCTGCCGCTATTGGTGGCTCGATCATCCTGCGCGTTCAGGGGCCTGGCCCGCACCGTACTCCGTGTGGGCCAGGCCAGGTCGCTGGCTAGCGGTGGATACCCTCCTCGATCAGCCAGGAGACGACCGCGCGGGCGGCGCCGGCCAAGACGCCGTGCAGGACTGCCGCGGCGAGTTGCAGGCGCTCAGCGCGGGTGAGGCGGGACTCCGTGGTGGTAGACATTGTTTTCCTCCTATATGGAGTCGGGCGGGTGAAGACGCCGGCCGGCGTTGCCTTCACCCTCGGCCAAGCCCGGACCAGGCCTTCGAGTTGCGACGAACTTCCCGTGCTTAGCCGCTGTGTCGTATTCCTTCTTGCGCCGGGCGCGCGGCGGCGATAATGCTCATGCGATGAGTAGCGACGAGAAGCGCGACGGCTCGCAGAGGGCGATCAGGCGGCCGCGGGTGCCGCCGGGGCCACTGGCCGATCTCAAGGCACTACTGTTCGAGCTCTACCTGGAGGCCGGGACTCCGAAGCTTGATCAGATCGAGGAGTGGCTGACCAGTACTCCACGGGATGCGTCACCCGGCCGAGATACAGTCGCCCGCATAATCGGTGGTCCCGCGATGCCACCTTCGTATGCCGACCTGGCGATCGTGGTCACCGTGCTGGCAAGGGCCGCCCTGTGGGACCCCGACGACGCCGTCCGGCGGGCTCGGGACCTGTGGGTCGCGGCCAGGATGGACTCTGTCCGTATCCCGGCGGGCGCGGTGCGGGTAAATGAGGCGGATCCGCGGCGGCTGGGTGTGCACGCCACAATCAGCGTGCCCGGCACGCCGGATGACGTCCCACCGGAGTACGTGTCGAGGGACGCCGATGACGGCGAGTTCGGCGTGCGGGCCAAGGTGGCAGCAGCCTCTGAGCGAGGCGGCTTCGTGCTTCTGGTCGGCGGTTCCTCGGTCGGCAAGACCCGGAGCGCATTCGAGGCGGTCATTGCGCTATTGCCAGACTGGTGGCTGGTGCACCCTGCTGCGTCGGCCGAAGTCGCCGCGCTCGCCCAGGTGCCACCCTCGCGAACGGTGGTCTGGCTGGATGAGCTGCAACGCTACCTAGGCGAGAATCAGGGGCTGACCGGCGCGGTAATCCGGGCGCTGGTGGACGCTTCGCAGCCGACAGTGGTCATCGGCACGCTGTGGCCAGACCGGTACGCCGCCTTCGCTGCTGTGCCTGCGCCGAACGGCGCGGATCCACATTCCCGTGAGCGAGAGGTACTGGGCCTAGCCGAGACCGTCCGCATCGATCCCGAGTTCACTCGGGCGGAACAAGATCGAGCATGCGAAGCTGCGGCCCGGGATCCGCGACTGCGGGCGGCGCTCGGGTCGACAGGATACGGGCTTACCCAGACTCTGGCAGCCGCGCCGCAACTGGTCTCCCGCTGGCAGGATGCCAAGACCGCCAGCCCTTATGGGTGGGCGTTGCTGACAGCAGCGCTGGATACGGCCCGGCTTGGTGTCCAAGCCCCGATAACTGCCGACCTATTGCGCGCTGCCGCAGTCGGGTACTGCACTAGTCGGCAGCAAGCCGAGGCGCCGGATAACTGGTTCGAGCAAGCCCTGGCCTACTCGACGGAAATGCTGCACGGCGCTGCGGCCGCACTCAGCCCGGTCGCATCTGGCATGGGCCAGATCGCTGGCTATCTCGCTGCGGATTACCTGGTCCAGCACGCCAGCCGGGAACGCCGCTACGCACGGGTACCTGCCAGTACCTGGGAAGCTGTCATCGGCCAGGTCCAAGATCCCGCCGACATCACCCGACTCGCCGCTAGCGCCAAGGGGCGCCTGCTGCACCGCTACGCCCTCCCGCTGTACCGTCGCGCTGCAGCTGATGACCCTGTGCACGCTACCTGGCACCTAGCCGAACTCCTGGCCATGCGCGGCGACCTCGACGAGTTGCGGACCCGCGCCGACGCCGGCGACACGAACGCCGCCTACTACCTGGCCAACCTACTGCTCGAGCATGGTGATCGCGACGAACTGCAGACCCGGGCTGGCGCCGGCGACGACAGCGCCTCCATACGGCTCGCGGAACTGCTGACCATGCGCTGCGACCTCGACGAGTTGCGGACCCGCGCCGACGCCGGCGACAGATCCGCCGCCGTGCGGCTGTCACGACTCCTGGCCATGCGCGGCGACCTCGACGAGTTGCGGACCCGCGCCGACGCCGGCGACACAGACGCCGCTCAACGACTAGCCGGCCTGCTGCGCGAGCATGGAGACCAGGACGCACTGCGGGCCCGGGCCGACGCTGGCGACAGAAAGGCTGCTGCGGAGCTGTCATGGTTCCTGGCAGGGCGTGGTGACTGCGACGAGTTGCGGAGCCGGGCTGACGCTGGCGACGAGATCGCTGCCGAGCAACTGGTCCCTCTGCTGGAACAACGTGGCGACCTGGACGGGTTGCGGACCCGCGCTGACGCCGGTGATAAGGATGCTGCCATGCGGCTGGACTATCTGCTAGCTGAGCGCCGCGACCCGGACGCGGCTGCACAAATGCTGAGCGACCGCGCTGATGCTGGCGATAGGTGGGCTGTTGTGCGGCTGAGCCAGCTACTGGTTAGACGTGGCGACCTGGACGGGTTGCGGGCCCGGGCTGACGCAGGTGACAACGCTGCAGCCATGTGGCTCTATAACATTCTGGCGGAGCGCGGTGACCTGGAGGGCTTGCGGGCACGGGCCGACGCTGGCGAAGGCATTGCTGGCGCGATTCTGGGCAGGGAGCTGGAGAAACGCGGCGACCTGGATGGACTGCACGCTCTGGCGGCCGCTGGCGCCGGAAACGCCGACATGCTGTCGCGCGTACTTATCAAGCAAGGCCGGAGTGAAGAAGCGGGACGGCTGCGTCGGCTCGGCTTGGATCCGGATGGGTCAATTGCTGCGGGCTAGAACTGGCGTCGTCCGGAGGCGTGCCGGACCGACTTGATCAGGAGGCCGACGTTGTGCTCGTCGATGCCGGTGATGGCGTCGCCGAGGCTGACGTGCGCCTGGTCAGCGAGGCTAGCGGCTAGCCGTAGCATCCGCTTCTCCCCGGCCGAGCTAGGGAGCCCGCCGGCGTCCAGGGCGGTCATGGCGGCTTCCCAGTCGATCGCCGCCGTGCGGGTGCCGTGGTGGATGAAGCAGGCGAAATCGTCACGTTCGAGCCAGGTGCCGTGGGCGATGATCAGCCCGATGGCGGCCTCGAGCGCGTAGAGGCCTTCAGCGCCGGCGCGGAGCGCTGCCGGGAGCGACAGGACGGTCATGAGTCTCCTTCGCCTGCTGTTTGCCGTTTGTGGTCGCCGGGGGCGTAGCGGCTGAAGGTGCCGCCGGCCTGGGCGGCCAGCCTGGCGGTGGTGCCCTGGCTGTAGCTGAGGGCGTCGGCCACGACGGGCGCGGGCATCTCCAGGACGTGCTGGCGGATCGCTGAGGTTCGCCCCGCTGCGGTGGGGATGCCTATCTCGTTCAGCAGCCTGGCGAGGTAGTCGGGGCGCATCGGCTGGCCGGCCCGGCGGCCCGGGAACAGCCATGCCGAGTTGGGGTTCGTCGCGGTCCTCATGTTGGTCCGGCTGCCGATCCAGCTCAGCAGGATGCCGGCGACCGGGCCGGGGACCGGGCTCGGCGGGTCGCCGAGCCGCAGGAAGACCTCTCCGTTCTCGCAGGTCACGTCGTCCACGGTGAGGCGGACGATGCGGCTCGCCGGCTGCGCGTAGAGCAGGACGATGGCGGCGGCTGCCCGGGTCCGGAGGGGCAGGGCGTAGCTGGCCAGGACCCGGCCGAGGTGCTCTGTCCGTTCGCGATCGGGCATGGGCGCCGAGTGGCCCGTGACCGCCGGGGGCAGCCGGAATCTCCCGGTCATCTTGTTGGCGATGCACCACTGGAGGAAGGGCCGGACGGCGTTGCGGTGGTTCTCGCTGCTCCCGGCGTGCCAGGCGTCGATGTCCACCTGGCGGCACCCGGGCAGGGTAAGTCCCCGCCCGGAGAGCCACTGGAGGAACTCGGTGGCGCGCAGGACCTGGCCGACGGCGTAGCCTCGCGCGCCAGTGCTGAGCGGGTTCTTCTCTGCCCTGGAGCGGAGCCTGGGCAGGACTTCCCAGGTGGCGAAGCGCCGGACGACCTGGGCGTGGCCGCTGTCGGTGACGGCGGCGATGTGGATGCCCAGCCACCGCTCGAACGCGCAGAGCTGCTTGTCGACGGCGGGGAGCACGCCGCAGGCCATCAGGAGGTCGCGCAGGTGGGAAGCGGCCCGCCAGGGCTGAAGGCCGTTGAACGCCTCATGGGTCAGCTGTATCTCGCCCCGGCCGAGGCGCCGCAGCAGGTCGTCGGCGGACCCGGAGCTGCCCTGGCGCGGGTAGAGCCAGGTCAGGCCGGACAGCGGGTTGTCCATGGCGAGCAAGGCGTCAGCCAGTGGGGCGAGCTCGGGGCGGATCCGGCCGGTGCCATCGTCCAGCAGGCTGGCCAGGCGACCAGCGAATGCGCAGCGGGTGCAGAGCCGGCCCCCGTGCAGCTTGCCCTCGAACCCGCACCGCGCGCAGGCGAAGGACTGCGAGAACCCCGCGCAGCCCGGGCAGATCGCCGCCCCGTCACCGGGACGCCGCCCGGGAAGGACCCGCTCCTGGCCGCAGCCGGGACAGGTCCCCCGGACCCGGAGCGCACGGTCGAAGCACGTGCGGCACACGTGCCCGTCGGGCCAGCTGCCCGCCTTGTTCCTACGGCGGCCGCAGCGGCAGCACTCGCCGATGTACCAGCGCTCGTACTGCTCGTCGGTGGCGTAGGGGCGGCTCACTCGCCGTCCAGAATCCGGGCCGGGCGGGGCCGCAGCTTCGCGACGGCCGCAGCCGGCGCGGGGACGTCGCCAGTGGCGGCCTTGCGGACGCCGGCGTTCTCGGCGGTGGTGGTCACCAGGTCGGCCGGGGTGCACTCCAGGATGTCGCACAGCGCCGACAGCACCTGCAGCGACAGCCGCTCGGGCGTGCCGGAGACGAGACGGTGGACCTGGGAGGCGGACAGGCCGATGCCGCGGTCGTGCAGCATCGGCACGAGCTGGGTCGCGGTGTAGATCCTGTTCTGCGCCATCACGTCGCGCAGCAGCCAGGAGTAGCCGACCTTGCGCTTCACGCCTGGCCCGCCGCCCTGGTGCCGAGGGCCGCCGCGACCGTGGCATCCAGGTGACGGCGCAGGGTCCGGGTGCGGAAGTCCGACGACACGCAGGTATAGATGGACGTCGTACTTGCGTGTTCGTGTCCTACTTGCTCCTGGACGAATCTCGGGTCCAACCCTCTCTCTATGAGGTGGGTGACGTAGCTCCGTCTTATGGAATGGAAATCCAGTCCGTCGTCCAGGCCGAGGGCCTGCCGGTAAGCGATGAACCGGGAATTGAGCCGCTGGCAGCCGACCCGCAGGCCGCGCTCGGAGGGCCAGGCGGCCGGGTTGCCGTCGGTGCCGAACAGCGGGCGGACCTCGGTGAACCACTCCTCCAGGATGTCCGGGGTCCAGCCGAACACGGTCAGCACGCCCCGCCGCTTCGGCGGCGATCCTTTCTTGGCCTTGCCGAACCGGACGCGGCACAGCCCGAACTCGCCGAACTCCTCCCCGTGCGGGTTTCGGCCGAAGTCGGCGACGTCCAGCATCCGCGTCTCGTTGCGCCGCAGGCCTTTCCTGGGGTTCCTCGTCCTGTTGCATGACGTGGCCCCAGCAGGGCGTTGTTGCTGGTGGTGCGGCGGTTCTCCGTGGGTGTCGTGGTCGTGGCTGGTAGATATGCAGGCGGCCCAGCACGAGATCGGGGGGATCAGGAGATGCGGGCGTTTCCGGTGAGGCTGCCGTCCGGGCAGCGGTACTGGACGGTACTTGACGAGGACCTGCAGGTGGTGGCCGTCGCGGACGGCTTCTTGCGGCACCAGCGGTTCGGGCGCGACGGGGCGGAGTCCACGACGAAGGCGTACGCGCACTCGATCGCGCTGTTCCTGCGCTGGTGCGCCAGGTCGGGCCGGTCCTGGCAGGACGGCATCGGCCAGTTCGCGCTGTTCATGACGTGGCTGGCCCACGCAATGCCGTCGTCTTCGGGTATCGAGGCCAGCGGGACGGCCGGCCCGGGAGTCCTGCTGGCCGGCCCCGGGGTGGGGCCGGCGCGGTCGGCGTCGCGGATCAACGGCGTGCTGACCGCAGTGCGGGGAATGGTGGTCCACGCGGCCGCAGCCGGGCAGGCCCCGGCAGGCCTGGTGCCAATGCTGTATGAGGTCGCTGACGACCGTGACCTGCCCGAGCAGGCCCGGGGCGAGGACGGCCGGATGGCGTGGCGGCTGAGGGCCCGGCACCGGCTGCGCGAGCCGGAGACGGCGGTGGACCGGGCCAGCGACGAGGAGATCGTGGCGCTGCTAGGCGCGTGCCGGTCCGCGCGGGACCGGCTGATCGTGCTGCTGATGGCCAGGGCCGGGCTGCGCCGTGGCGAGGCATGCGGCCTGCGCCGCTCCGACGTCCACCTGCTGGCGGACTCGCGGCGGCTGGGCTGCGAAGTCGCTCGGGCCCACCTGCACGTGATCCGGCGCGAGGACAACCCGAACGGGGCGTGGGCCAAGTCCCGCCGACAGCGGGTCGTGCCGCTGGACTTCCTCGTCGTGCAGGCCTTCGACACCTACGAGTTCGAGCGGATGCGAGTGCCGCAGGCAGCATCCAGCGACTTCGTCCTGGTCAACCTGTTCCGCGGGCAGGTCGGCGCCCCGGTGCGTCCGGACGCGGTCGGCGAGCTGCTGGCGGCAGCCTCGCGGCGAGCCGGGCTGGAGGTCCCGGTAAGCCCGCACCAGCTCAGGCACGCTTTCGGGAGCAACGCCGCCGACGCCGGCGCGGGCATCGACGTGATCGCTGATCTCCTCGGGCATGCGGCGGTCTCCTCCTCGCGGGTCTACGTGCATCCTGACTCCTCCCGGCTGCGGGCCGCGGTGGACGCGGTGCCCAGCCCGCGCGAGCGGGCGGGAGGCCGCCAGTGACCGCCGTGACGCTGGCCAGGCCGCTCCCGGCCCGTGACGCTCCCGCAGGATTCCCGCACGTGCTGGCCGGGGCCGCCCTGGACGGCGACGCGGCCCGGCTGGCCGCGATGCTCGACCGCGGCCTGCTGGCGGAGGCAGGCTGGGACCCGGCGGCGCGGATCTTGTTCCTGCCCGCGCAGCACCGGCTGCTGGGCCGCCAGGTATGCCGGGCGGAAGGATGCGACGGGACCGTCCACAACGACTGCCCCGGCGTGTGCTACCGGTGCTTCACCCGGCTGAGGGAACTCGGGATGGACGCCGCCGGCATCGCCGCGGCCGTGCTGCTTCCGGCCCCGCCCTTGCCCGCCGGTCACTGCGCGGTGCCGGGCTGCGAGTGCAAGCCGACGATCCGCGGCGCGGTGCTGTGCGAGCCGCACGCTGCGCAGTTCCGCGGCCAGCGGGCGCCAGTCCCGCTGCAGCAGTTCATCACCAGCCGGCGGGCACGGCCCCTGCCCCCTCTTCCGGCATGCCTGGTGCTGGCCTGCACCCGCACGGCCGACGGCGCCATCGGCTACTGCAACACGCACTACCAGCGGTGGAACGTCGCCCAGCGCGCGGGTGCCAGGACCGATGAGCAGTGGTGGCGGGCCACCGAGCCCGGCGTCGCCGAGCCGGGGCAGGTGAACCTGAAGGCCCTGCCGCCGCTGGTCGTCGTGGAAGTGCTGGCCGGCCTGCAAGCCCGCCTGCGGGACGGGCTCCGCCTCACCGACGTCGTCCTGCGGGCGGTCGGCGATACCCTCCGCCGACAGCAGTCCGCCTCGGTCCGCGACTGCGACCCCGGCCTGGCACCGGGCAAGCGCGCCCGGTCGGTGCTGCGCGCCTTCGCCCGTGACGCCCGCCGCGCCCTGGCCGACCCCGGAAGCGAGCAGGCCAAGGACACCTGGGACCTGGCGATCTTCGGCCACCCCGGCACCCTGTCGTTCACCGGGCTCGCCCAGCCGTGGCTGGCCGCCGCATCCCGCCGGTGGGCAGCCGAGCAACTGCCCCGCCACCGGGGAAGCGGCGTCAGCCGCATCCGGGCGCAGGTCAACAGCACCGGGCTGCTGTCGCAGCACCTGCACGCCCGACCCGACCACGGCTGCGACCCGGCCGCGCTGGGCCGCGCCGACCTGGAGGGCTTCCTCAGCCGCATCGCCTACCTGGAGGCCACCGGGCAGGTCAGCCGCTACCGCCGCAACATGATCTGCCGGGACGTGCGGGCGGTCCTCGCCGGCATCCGCGCCCTGGGCCTGACCCGCCCAGGCCAGGCGGCGGCCGGGCTGCCCGGCGACTTCACCGTCGAGCGCGCCGACATCCCCGCCGACCCGCTGCGCGGAGAGCCCGGCCGGGACCTGCCGCCGGAGATCATGACGATCCTGTGCGCCCACCTGGACACCCTGCGGCCCGCCGAGGTCCGGGTCGCCACCCAGATCGGGATCGACACCGGCCGCCGGCCCGAGGACATCCTCGGCCTCCCGCTGGACTGCCTGGCCCGTGACAAGGACGGCGGCGCGGTCCTGGTCTACGACAACGTCAAGGCAGACCGGCTCGGCCGCCGGCTGCCGGTCAGCGCCGCGACCGCCGAGGTGATCACCGCCCAGCAGCAGCGGGTCCGCGAGCTCTTCCCGCACGCCCCGGCCGCGAGGCTGAAGCTGCTGCCGACCAGCTACCGCAACCCCGACGGGGCCAGGCCGATCAGCAGGGGCACCCTGGAGGCACGCCACCGCGACTGGGTCGCCACCTTGCCGCCCCTGCTCACCCGCGACGGGAACGAGTTCGACGCCGCGAAGATCGTGCCCTACGCATACCGCCACAGCTACGCCCAAAGGCACGCCGACGCCGGCGTCCCCATCGACGTGCTGGCCGAACTCCTCGACCACCGCAGCTACTCGGTGACCCGCTCCTACTACCGGATCGGCGAGGACCGCCGCCGCGACGCCGTCGACAAGGTCACCGCGCTCAGCTTCGACCGGCACGGCAACCGGATCTGGCGCGACGCCCGCACCCTCCTGGACTCCGAGCGGGCTCGCCACGCGATCGGGGAAGTCGCCGTCCCCTACGGCATATGCACCGAGCCCTCCAACGTCCAGGCCGGAGGCGGGGCCTGCCCGGTCCGGTTCCGATGCGCGGGCTGCGACCACTTCCGCACCGACGTCGCCTTCCTGCCCGACCTGCAGGCCTACCTCGAAGACCTGCTGCGGACCCGGGAGCGTCTGGCCGCCGCCATCGACGGCGTTGATGACTGGGCCCGCGCCGACGCCATCCCCGCCGGGGAGGAGATCTCCCGCATCCGGCGCCTGATCGCCACGATCAAGGGCGACATCGCCGATCTCGGCGCCGCCGAGCGCGCCGAGATCGACCAGGCCGTCGCGGTGGTGCGCCGTCACCGTGCTGCCCACGCCGTCCCCCTCGGCATGCCCACGCTCCGCACCGGCATGCCCGACCTGCCCACCGCGACCCCGGAGGCCACCGCGTGAGCACCGCCAGCACCCAGCCCATGCGCGACGGCCGCCAGGCCGACACCCTCCGCCGCCGCCAGCGCGTCACTGCCGCGCTCGACCGCGCCGCCGCGGACGGCACCGAGATCAGCGCCTCCGGGATCGCCCGCGCCGCCGCGGTCGACAGGACCTTCATCTACCGCCACCGCGACCTCCTGGAGAAGATCCACGCCCTCCAGGCCGAGCCGCCACCGGGAGACGGCACCGGCCCCGCCGTCACCCGGGCCTCGCTGCAAGCCGACCTGCTCGCCGCGCACGAGCGGGCCATCCGGCTCAGCACCCGCATCCAGCACCTGGAAAAGCGCCTGTCCGAGGCCCTCGGCGACCAGGCATGGCGTGAGTCCGGCCTCGGCGCCCCCGCCGACATCGACGCCCTCACCCAGAAGATCACCCACCTGGAACAGCAAGTCCTCGACCTGAAACTCCAGGTCGAGGAACGCGACGAGGACCTCGCCGCAGCCCGCGCCACCAACCGGGAACTCATGACACAGCTCAACTATCCCGCCCTGTCTCGGCGACCGTTAATCGCGCCAGCTGCGAGCATCGGGCCACGAGCACGGGCACCCTGGTTGATACATCCACGCCAGGTTGGGATACCCCCCGTGCCGGGTGCGGCTAGCGCACCCGGCTTCCCGGGCGCAGTCACGGGCAGTGTCGCTGAGGCCGCGCGTGCTGTGGGGCCTGGCTGCTGCCACAAGTATCGGAAACCCCTGCATGCGGCGGTATCACTTCCTTGGGTGGTGGCTTGCGCGCACAGGTCTTGCCACGAGATGTACATGAAATACACATCTCTTCATCACAGGATCATCCTGATGTACGATTCTGGTGTCGAAGAACGACGCAGCGGACGGAGGTGAAGTCGCAGTGAGAGGCCCGTGACCCGGTCACTCAGCCGTCCAACGGGGGTGCGGCATGCGGAGCGACTCCTTCCGCACGCTGCACAGGGCACCGAACCAGGAGACAAGACGAGGAAGTAGGAGATGAGCCAGTGACCGCCAAGGGCCGTACCGAGCATCTCCCGCGGGGGCGGGATGCTCAGGCAGATCAACTAGTGCGGCTCTCAGTGAACCTGAGTCCCGAAGTAGCCGACGAACTGAAGCAGTACGCCAGCCGCAAGGGAATCTCAGTCACCGAAGCCGTGCGACGAGCAATCACCATCCTGACATTCGTTGACCAGGCGCAGAGCCGCGGCGCTTCCCTCCACATCGAGGAAGGCGGAGTCCTGAAGGAGATCCTTCTCCTCGGGTAGCTCTCTCCTCTCGTGTCACCACCGGGCACGGGAAGGAGGAGACGGTTGAGGCATCCTTGCCCTGTCTCCGCCTGACTGGCAGGCGTGTCCCAGAGGCCCGGCGACGCGCTCGCATGATCAGGACTGTTGATTTCCCACTCCCTCACCGGCCACCTAGCCGGTGGGCTGAGTGACTGCCCGTCGCGCGGCAGCACACCAAGGGCTCGGCGGCCAGCCGCTGACGACTGGCACCCGCCGCCAGCAGCCTCAGCCCGTTGAGGAGGATTTCACGTCATGCCCCCGTTCAACCTCACCGGAGGAAGTAATGTCCGGTGACTCACGGCGAGTTCAGCGCCTTGAACTCACCTTCACGTACTCAGACGAGCTGTCAGAGGACGAGGATCCCGAGCCTGGAATGTCGGGAATCACGCTGCTGCCGCAGGATTTCGCCAGGGTCCGGAAGTGGCACGTAAGCCGCGTTTTCTACTTCCTCACCTGCACCTCGGCGCTGTGCCTGGCGACAGTCGCCCTCGTCCCAAAGCCAGCCGTCCAAGTAACCGCCCTGGGAATCTGGGCGACAACGGCCGGGCTGGCCCAGTTCCTGCTGGCCGGCGCTTACCGGAAGCCGGAAGGGAAACAGCCGCCGCCAGGCTAGGCGCGACAGCGGTCCTTGGGGATGCCACGCATGGAATGCCGCCCCAAGGACCGCCCCCACCTCCGCTGAATGACCGCCGACGATGAAGCGCGATCGCCAGCAGAATCCTGTGATCCCAATGATGCGCGATGGTTGATCTAAACACATCGCAAGCACTACGACCAAGTCTCCCACAATTGACGCAGGATGCTCATAGCCAGTATTGAAGAACGCCAGCAACACGTCCCGCAGGGTTCTTGCGCAACACCTGTTGCAGCAGGTAACGTCTCATCACACAGCTTCTGAGCTGCGCAAACACGAGAAGTTAAACGCCTTCCGCACCAAGCGAACCCTGGAGAACAGGCCGCAGGCGTAGATGGTCCGGAACAGCACCGGCATGACCAGGTGCCGGAACGGGACCTCGGCGCAGCAGCGGCAGCGGTCCGTCTGGGCGAACAGGTCCGCCAGCTCGCGGGCGGTGTA
>JAICUO010000496.1 GCA_025935815.1 Streptosporangiaceae bacterium | reverse complement strand
CTGGGCTTCGCCGGCGCGTTCGGCGGCTGGCCGGCGTTCGTGATCGTGCTGGTGCTCGGGCTGGTCGGCTACGTCACCGGGCGGGCGCTGACCGGGGAGCTCGACCTGAGCAGGCTGTTCGTCACCCGGGAGCGGAGGCCGCAGTGACCGGCCTGGACCTGGCGGCTCCGCCAGTCGCGGTGGCCGTGCCCGCCCAGCGGGGCCGGACCACCATCGCCGACCGGGTCGTCGTCCGGGTCGCCACCCGGGCGGTCGCCGAGGTCGAGCAAGCCGGCGGGGCCGCCCGGCAGCTGGCCGGGATCACGCTCGGCCGCCAGAGCGGGCAGGGCCCGGCCCGGGTGTCAGCCCGCGTCGACGGCCGCCTGGCGATGATCGAGATACGCCTGACGCTGGCTTACGCCGCCCCGGTGCGCACCCTCAGCCGCGAGGTGCGCAGGCACGTCATGGAGCGGGTCGCCAGCCTGACTGGTATCGAGGTGCGCCACGTGGACATCGAGGTGGCCCGCCTGCTGATCCCGGGGCAGCGGTGAACGACGCCAGCGGCCACCGCGGGGATACCGCCGTGCTGCTGCCGGACTCGCTGCCCCCCGGCAACCGGCGACCTGGTCCGCCGCGGGCCGACGCCTGGTCACATCGCGGTCCGCGCCGCCGGGCCCGCCGGGAATTCCGGCCCCGGCGAAGGATTCCGGGAGTGCTCACCGCCGCGGTGATCGTCGCGGCGGGGATCGTGGGCTGCATCTGGGCGGCATCGGCGGCGCTGGGCCATCCGCTGTGGAACATCCCGCACCGCGATTTCGCCGGCCCGCTGCAAGGCAGCGTGCACTGGGACGATACAGGGACCCTGATCGTCGCCTCGGCGGTCGCACTGGTCGGCTTCCTGCTCATCCTCATCGCCGTGATCCCCGGCCGGGCCCGGGCGATCCCGCTGGCGTCCGGAGATGACTCGCTCGTGATCGGCGTGCCCCGGCGCAGCCTGCGCCGATCGCTGGGCTGGCTCGCCGAAGACGTCGCGGGCATCGACCGCGCCAAGGTAAGAGCCGGCCGTCGCTCGGTGAAGGTGAAGGCCACCACCCGGCTGCGCGACCCGGCCGGCCTGCGCGAGAGCGTGCAGGCCGTCGTCGAGGACCGGCTCACAAGGCTCGATCCGCTGTGGCCAGTGCGCGTCAAGGTCCGGCTGCGCCGGAAGGAGGGCTAACGACGATGACACGGCACACCGCGCGGGTCAGCCGCACCGGCCTGGCGATCATCGGGCTGATCCTCCTGCTCGGCGGCGGCGCCGTGCTGGCCCGCGGCCGCAGCGCCGCCACGTCGGTGCTCGGCAGCCCGCACGCGCCGCTGCTGACGCACGGGCAGGCCCAGTACCCGGTGACGAACAGCTGGGTGTGGCCGGTCGTGGCCGCCGCCAGCTTCCTCATCGCCCTGCTCGCCCTGTGGTGGATGATGGCCCAGGCCAAGACCAGGGCGCTGCGCCGCCTGCCGCTCGAGCCCGACCGCCTGCACGGGACGACGACGCTGCGCGCCGACGCGGCCACCGGCGCCCTGACCGACGAGCTCGAAAGCCACCCCGGCGTCCGCGCAGCGGGCGCGCTCTTGCACGGATCCTCGACGACCCCTGGCCTGCGGCTGGGCGTCACCGCGGAAAACCGCGCCGACCCGGGCCTGATCCGGGCCGGCATCGAAAACCAGGCCCTCCCCCACCTGCGCGATGCCCTAGAGCTCGACACGATCCCCACAGTGGCGCGCCTGCAGTTCAGCCGGGCGTTCGACAGGCACCTCACCTGATCACGGCCTGGCCAGGCGTGATAATGGGCGCATGGAGGAAGGATCATCCGAGCCGGACATCGTTGAGCAGCACGGCGGGCCACGGCTGCCTCGCCTGCCCTGGCCCGGGTGGCGTCCCCCGCGCGGCGCTGGCGTCCTGGCCGCCGTGACCCTGGCCGTCGGGCTGGCCGCCGGTTACGCGATCGGCTACGGCCAGGGGCGCGGCACCGCCGCCGCGCCGGCCAAGCCCGCCGCGACGAGCGCCCCGGCGCCGACGGCCGCCTCCCGGGCCACCGAAACAGCGCCCCCACTTCTGCCCGGTTTCTTCGGCCCGGCCCTGACCCAGGACGCGGGCACCTGCTCGGTGCAAACGGGGCGCGACCTTGAGCTCGGCATCCCGCTTACCAACCAGTCCACGGAGACGATCCTGCTCCAATCGGCCAGGCCCGTGTCCGTCATGCCGGACATGCTCACGGTGCGGTCCTGGCGCTGGGGTCCATGCGGGCTCGACGGCAACGGGATTGCCCCGGACACGCTCGCGCTCGGCCCCGGCCAGACCACCTGGGTCACCGCCGTCGTCCACCCCCTGGTCGCGTGCCCGGCCCCCGTTCCCGTGCAGTTCCGGGTCGCCTACTCCGTCAACCGGCAGCCGGGCGCGTCCAGCCTGCCCGGCTTCGTCGACCTGACCGCGGTCCGCTACAGCGGCTGCCCGGCCTCCGCCGCCTAGCACGCGCCAGGGGTGGGCTGGCACCCGCACCGCGGCGCGGCCCGCGCAGTCGGGCGTCACCGTCGGCTATCAGCCTGGTCGCGCATCGCGCCGAGTTCGGGGTCGGCCCCGATCTTCCGGACCTCCTGCGCGCAGCGACAGGCGGCGGCGATCTTGGCAGCCCACCGCAGCGCCTCCGCGCGTGAGGGCACGTCGACCAGCGTGAACCCGCCGATGGCGTCCGGGTACGGGCCGCCGGTGACCGCCCCGTCGGTGGCCACGATGCTCGCCGGCTGGTTTTCCAGCCCGCCGGCGGACACGTACACGCCGGCGTTGATGGCCTCCTGGACCGCCGCGTGCGCGGCCCTGGCCACGGCGGGCGCGTCCTCGTCGGGGATGTGGTCCATCGCGTGAGCACCGAACGAGATCAGGTACTGCGTCATCCGCCCCTCCGTTGTCCCGGCGGCCTGCTCCGGCCGCGTCTTGACTCGTAGACGAACCACTCGCCCCGGATCCATCGCCCTGCCAGAAGAACTTTCTCACGGGTCCTCGCCGTTCGGCCCCCCGCGAGCGTCATGTGACCCATGTTCGCGGGATCATCGCCGCCGCCGACTGCGAGCAGTCCAACCGCTACGGTCACGTCAGCCGACGCATCCGGTCCCGGTCTTACCAGGCGGGGTCAGCGAGATCTCGACGAAGTTCTTGGTGAGGCTGCTGGGCAAGCCGGCGGGAGTGGGACCCGTGGAAGGCAGTGCGCCGAGGTCGGACACCGCGATGATAAGGCCCTGGTACCCATGGCCGGTGAAGTTGATCTCAATAATCGGCCCTGAGGCCCCTGGGGCGGTGCCGCCGATATCGCTGGTGATCTGGTAACCCGCTCGGGGCAGCTCCGACACGTAGAAACTCGATGCCTTGGCGGGGGGGACCGAGCTCAGCTCGATCAAGACCTGCTTGTTGCAGGTCAAGTTGGACAGCACGTGCGCTCCATGCGGGACCGGGAAGCTGCCGATCGGCGCGTCCACGCCGAGCGTGTCGGCCGGGCTGGGACTGGCCCGGGGCGACGCCGGATGTGACGCGGTCGAGGTTGGCGAGGGCGCGGTGCGGTTCGTGGCTGGCGAACGGGACGCAGCCGGGCTCGCGGTGGTTATCCCGGCGCTGCACGCGGCCAGGGACAGGCTGGCCGCGCAAGTCGTCACGCCCGCGGCGATGAGGCGGTATGCGTTCATCGGATGCCTCTCATTCAGTCTGATCGCTGCCAGTTCAAGGCTAGGAAGCCCCTGTGCCGCGGGGATCGCGGCGATGTCGCGATCCTGATGCAGCGGGCGCGGTTCCGGCACGGCCCGGCACGGGGAGCCGGATACTCACCACCGTGCCCTGGCCGTCCCGGCTGCGAATCGTGACCTGCCCGCCGTGACGGATGACAACGACGCGGACCAGGGCGAGCCCGATACCGGTCCCGGGAAGGCTGCGCGCGGCACGGCCCCGGGCGAGCTCGTGCCAGACCTCCCCGATCTCGTCTTCCGGGATCCCGGTCCCTGTGTCGGCCACCTCCAGCAGCAGCCAGCTGCCGTCCTCGCTGGCGCGCACCTCCACCGTGTCGCCGGGCGCGGAGAACTTGACCGCGTTGGCGACCAGATTCTGCAGCGCGATGAACAACAGGTCGCGGTCGCCTTCGATGAGCGGAAGCGGCCACGGCGCCTGCGGCACGCTTACCTGGATGACCCGCTCGCTCGCCGAGGGGATCGCGGCGATAGCCTCCTCTACCTCATGCAGCAGGCTGGGCAGGTCGACCGGTGTGGTTTCGATCTGCCGGGCCTCCAGGTCCGCCAGCTTGCGCAGGTCGCCGACAAGCCGGGTGATCCGGTTCGCCTGCGCCGACACGCTCGCCAGGGCGGTGCCCGCGACGGTGCCTGCCGTTACCATGGCTCCGGCTTGGTCGATGTTTGCCAGTGCCGCACGGATAGCGGTCAACGGGTTCTTCAGCTCATGGTCGAGCCGCATTAGGAAGCGCAGCCGATCCTCTGCGGCCGCAGCCACCGCGTCGCGCACCGCCGCCTCAGTGGCCACGGCATCCCGCTGCCGGATCAGGGCGACGGCGGCCAAGGCGACGGTGCCGAGCAGGCCGGCCATGCCCGCCAGCAGCGCGGGCGATACCAGCGCATACAGCCTGATCTCAGGTTCGGTGACCTGCATGACGGCACCTATAGCCGCCCCGCTGAGCAGAGGGGCGAGCAGCCGTGGCAGGGCACCGGGCACCAGCCCTGTCATCGCACATCGTCCACGCGGGCGACGAACCGGTACCCCTGACCAGGCACGGTCGCTATCCACTCCGGGCGCGCGGGATCGTCGCCGAGCGCCCGTCGCAGTTCAGCGATCCGGTTGTCCACGGCGCGCGTTCCGACCGGGAACTCAAACCCCCACAACACCTCGAGCAGCCGGTCCCGCGTCAGCAGCTCGTCCGGGTGGGTGAGCAGGTAGTCCAGCAGCAGCATCGCCTTGGGCGTGAGCACGAGTTCCGCGTCCCTGAGCCAGGCCCGGCGCGAGATCCGGTCCATCCGCAGGTCGCCGGCGCGTAGCGCGGGCGACGCGGACAGCGGCCTGCGCCCGGGCCGCGCGCGGCGCACCACCGCGCGCAACCGCGCCAGCAGCTCGTACGGGTCAAACGGCTTGTTGAGGTAATCGTCGGCCCCCTCATCCAAGGCGATTGCGCGCTCGGTGGATTCACCCACCTGCGTCAGCAGCACTACCGGCACCCACCGCCCGTCGGCGCGCAAGCGGCGCAGTACCTCCCGCCCGTCGAGCCGAGGCATCAGGACGTCGAGTATGCAGGCGTCCGGGTCAAGCCGCCCCACCAGCTCCAGCACGGCCTCACCGTCCGATGCGACGTGTACGGTAAGCCCGGCCCGTTCCAGGAACGGAGCCAGATTGGACGTGATCGCGTCGTCGTCGTCAGCGAGAACCACGACGGGGCGTGCATTTTGCCTGTCCATGCCTAACCTGTGGATCGCTTTCATAGCCAGGAATTATCGTACTTATAGGGACTAATTGCGTCACGATTGGCCAGCCCGCCTCGGCGTAGCTGCGACCCGACAGATTCAGTCACCACGGGTGAGGCCGGGCAGTGGCACCCGCCGGAGTTCGTGCTGGCCCTCGCGATGTGCGCATTCACTGCGCGGCACCACTCGCCGACGGCAACCAATGCTGCGTCCCGGTACGGGTGCCGGGCGCGCCCTGGTCCGCGTTATCGTCGCCCGGCACGACGGGCAGGTAGCGATCTGCGGACGGGACGGTCCGGGCGCGGCGGCCAGCACACGGCTTCCGGCGCCGGGCCGTACCGGAACCGCGCCCGCTGTCGCAGATCCGCGACATCGCCGCCATCCCCGCGCCAAGCCGACCGCCTAGGTTTGGACCAGCAGCGGATACCCGGGATAACGGCAATTTCACCGCGTCCCGCCAACTCGACGCGAGAGGAAACTCATGGACAGAAGAATCGGCCTGGCCGCGTGCGGCGCCATCGTCGCACTCATGGCGGCAGGGTGCG
>JAICUO010000112.1 GCA_025935815.1 Streptosporangiaceae bacterium | reverse complement strand
GCGACTTACTTCGCCGGCGGCAAGCTTCAGTGGATCCGCGTGAACGTGGACGGGGTCAGGGATGCGGCCGAGCGCGGCGACGCCGTGTTCGGCAACACCGACACCTGGCTGCTGTGGAACCTGACCGGCGGGGCCTCCGGCGGCGTGCACGTCACCGACGTGACCAACGCCAGCCGGACGATGCTGATGGACCTGGCCACGCTGGACTGGGACGAGGAGCTGTGCGAGATCTTCGGCGTGCCCCGGGTGATGCTGCCGGCGATCGCACCCTCCGTGCACGCGTTCGGCATGGCGATCTCGCCGGGGGCGCTCGGCGCTGGTTCCGCGGGAGGCAGTGTTCCCGGGGGCGTGCTGATCGGCGGCGTGCTCGGTGATCAGCAGGCCGCGACGATGGGGCAGGCGTGCTTCGCCCCCGGCGAGGCGAAGAACACCTACGGCACCGGGAACTTCCTGCTGCTGAACACCGGGGCCTCACGGTTCGCCTCGCCGTCGGGGCTGCTGACGACGCTGGCGTACCACCTGGGGACGGGCGCGCCGTCGTTCGCGCTGGAGGGGTCGGTCGCCGTCACCGGCGCGGCGGTCCAGTGGCTGCGCGACCAGCTCGGCATCATCAGCGGCGCCGCCGATAGCGAGGACCTGGCCCGCAAGGTCGACGACACGGCCGGGCTTTACTTCGTGCCGGCCTTCTCCGGGCTGTTCGCCCCTTACTGGCGGCCCGACGCGCGGGGCGCGATCGTCGGGATGTCGCGGTTCCACACCAACGCGCACCTGGCCCGGGCCACGCTCGAGGCGATCTGCTACCAGACCCGCGACGTCGTCGAGGCGATGACCGCCGATTCCGGGGTGCGGCTGGACGTGCTCAAGGTCGATGGCGGCGTCACCGCCAATGACTTGTGCATGCAACTGCAGGCCGACGTCCTCGGCGTCCCGGTGTCCCGCCCGGTCGTCGCCGAGACCACGGCCCTGGGCGCGGCGTACGCGGCCGGGCTGGCGGTGGGCTTCTGGGCGGGAACCGATGAGCTGCGCGCCAACTGGCGCGAGTCCCGGCGCTGGGAGCCGTCGTGGTCCGCCGATCGCCGGGAGGCCGGCTACGCCGGCTGGAAGAAGGCCATTGCCCGCACGCTGGACTGGGTAGACGTGGGCTAACGTGAGTTGTTCGTGGGGCGGAGTCCGCCGGGAATTTAAGGAGCGCGCGAGATGACGGATGTGCGTGCCGGGATCGTGGCCGAGCCGGTCAATGACGTGACGGCGGTGCTGGGCGAGGGACCCTACTGGATCCCGGAAGACTCGTGCCTGCTGTGGGTGGACATCCCGGCCGGCCTGCTGCACCGCACGGACATACCGTCCGGGCATACCGTGACCGCCGACCTCGGCGCCGTCTCCGCGGCGTTCCCCGCCGGTGACGGGGCGATCTTGTACGCGGGCGGGAACCGGGTCGCGCTGTTCGGCCCGGGCCCGTCCGGCGAGTGGACGAGCCGGACCATCGCCGAGGCCCCGGCCCGGGAGGGCGTGCGGTTCAACGACGCGTCGGTTGACCCGGCGGGGCGCCTGTGGGTCGGGTCGATGGACATCGAGGAGGCCCAGCCGCTGGGTGAGTTGTACCGGCTCGATCCCGGGGGAGTGCTCGCCCCGGTCGTCAGCGGGTCAACGGTCTCCAACGGGCTGGGCTGGAGCCCGGACGGCTCGCGGATGTACTACGCCGACTCCCCGACCAGGCGGGTCGACGTGTTCGACTACGACCAGGGGATGGGCGAGGCGTCCGGCAGGCGCGCGTTCGCCGACCTGAGCGACGTGCCTGGCGTGCCCGACGGCCTCACCGTAGACCTGGACGGGTACGTCTGGGTCGCGATGTGGGATGGCGGCGCGCTGCGCCGCTTCGCGCCCTCCGGGGAACTGGACGCGGTGGTGCCGGTTCCGGTGGCGCGGCCAACGAGCGCGGCGTTCGGCGGCGACGGCATGGCCGAGCTGTTCGTGACCACCGCCAGCGAGGGCCTCACGCCGGCCCAGCGGGAGGCTCAGCCGCTGGCCGGCCGCCTGCTGCACCTCACCCCGGGCCCGGTCGGCCTCCCCTCCACCACCACCCGGGCGATCATGTCTTCCTAGGCCCAAGCCCCCTCTTCCCGGCAACGGAGCCCAGGCGTCTGTAGCCTTTTCATCCCCTTTGTCGCGTTTCTTGACCCCGCCTGCCTGTTCTGCGCGGCTCCCTTGATTACGCATGGAACGCGAGTTACCGTGATTACACGCGTAACAAGCGCAATGCCGACCGCATGGAGGCGGACAATGGGGCAGGGTCATGGAACGCGCTGACCTGGAGCGGGCGCGGGCGAAATTCGAGGGCGAGGTGCGCTCCCGGTTCGGCGGGGCGGCCATCGACAAGGTCGAGTTGCTGCAGTACGGCGACAACCCCGAGATCGAGCCGGGCGAACTGTTCGCCCGGGTGGTCATCGGGGTGCCCGACGGCGTGGACGAGACCGACCAGGAGGCCCGCGGGCAGGCACTGGAGGGGTTTCACGAGACGCACCGCGCCGCCATCCGCGAGCTACAGCGCGAGCTGAAGACGCGCTCGGGCGGCGGGCTGATGCTGGAGTTCACGCTCGCCGGCCAATCCGCTGACCCGGAGGCCAAGCGCGGTCCCGTCATCCGCCTGAGGATGGGGTCCGGCCGCGGCCCGTTCGGCGGCGGGGACCCGTCACTGACGCCCGTGATGGCCAGGCTGGGCGCAGAGGACCTGGAGACCCTCGACACGCTGATCGCGGTCGGGATCGCCGGGAGCCGCGCCGAGGCCGTCCGCTGGGCGCTGGCCCGGATCCGCGAGCGCCCCGCCTACGAGCAGATCCGCGCCCGCTCCCGGGAGATCGAGGACCTTAAGTCGCAGTTCTGAGCGTCAGGCGCCGCCGGAGGGTCACCGCGTCGTCGGCCAGGGCGGTGACCAGCACGGCCGGGCCGGCGGCGAGCGGCATGACCGCCACCCGCCAGTCCGCGCCGGGAGCCGGGCGCGCCGAGCCTGCCCCGCCCGCTACGTCCGGTCCGGCCCGGAGCAGCAGGCCGCAGGCCCGGTGGCCGGCCAGGACCGCAGGGCCGGCCGTGACGCCATCGGTGCCGCTGACCTCCAGCGACTGGCGCAGCAAGGGCCGCCCCGCGTAGTCGGCGCGCAGGCGGCCCCGGTAGGAGCCGCCGCGCTCGCCGTGACGGCCCAAGATGAGCTCATCGCGCAGGACGAGCCAGGCGCCCTCGCCGGCGGTGACCCGGATGTCGGTGGCGTGCCGCGCGCCGTCGGCGACCACGACCGGCTCCGGCAGGTACTCAAGGGCGCCCCCCGCCTCAACCGTCGCGGTCACCGCCAGCACGGACTCGGCGTCATCGAGGCCGGGCAGCGCGACCGACGCGGCAACCGTCCGCAGCCGCAGGCACGCTCCCGCCCGGACGGTGATCCGCAGGGACAGCTGATCCCCGCCCAAGGGCCCGGCCGCCGCGCCGACCAGGTAGACGGCGTCCGGGGTGCGCCGGAGCACCAGCGGCGCCGCCGATCGCAGCACCGGCACCCGCGTGCCGCCTCCGGGGCCAGGCTCGGCGACGACCTCGGCCCACGCGGCGACCCGGTTTCGCGCACGCACGCTAGTGAGCCAGCGGGGGCTCGCGCAAGGCGGCTCGCACCCAGGTCGCCACCGAGGTGGCGAGCGGATCCTCGCGCAAGGACGTGAACAGCACCGGGCGGCCCTCGCGGACGGCGGCCGCGTCGCGGTCCATGACCTCCAGCGACGCGCCGACCAGCGGGGCGAGGTCGGTCTTGTTGATCACCAGCAGGTCGGACGTGGTGACCCCGGGACCGCCCTTGCGCGGCACCTTGTCGCCGCCGGAGACGTCCAGCACGAAGATCTGCAGGTCGGCCAGGCCCCGGCTGAACGTCGCGGTCAGGTTGTCGCCGCCGCTTTCGACGAGGACCAGGTCGAGCGGCCCGAGGCTCGCCTCCAGGTCCTCCACCGCGTCCAGGTTCGCGGCGATGTCATCGCGGATCGCGGTATGCGGGCAGCATCCGGTGCGCACCGCCGAGATCCGGCGGGTGTCGAGCACGCCGGCCTCGCGCAGGAAATCGGCGTCCTCGGTGGTGTAGATGTCGTTGGTCACGACCGCCAGGTTGACCTCAGCGGACAAGGCCCGGCAAAGCGCGGCGACCAGGGCCGTCTTGCCGCTGCCGACCGGGCCGCCGATGCCGATCCGCAGCGCGCGGCCCTCGGGCGGCGGGACCGGGTGGCCAGCGACCCCGTGCTCAGGCGGCCCGTGATCGCCGGCGTGTGAGTGGTTAAGACTCAAAGAGCCGTACCTCCGCTCGCGCGTGTGCCTCCGCCAGCAGGTCAAGCGCTGGCGCGGATGCCATGGGCAGGTCTTCCAGGGGGCCATCCTCATGCCGGGAAGCCTGGCGCGCGACGGCATCGATCTCGTGCGCCAGCCGCGCGGTGATCGCGGCGGCCTGCATCGGGTCGAGAGCGAGCAGTCGCACCGCCGCGCTCGCGGGGCTACTGACCGCCTGGTACGCAGCGATCCGGGCGGCCTCCGCCGGCGTGGCAGCGGCGGCGTATGCCGTCGCGCCGAGCGCGACCGCGTGGTGCGGCTGGCGGCCGATCCTGCCCAGCCACCCCGCCTCGGGCCAGGCAGCCTTCGCGGCGCGCAGCAGCGTCCGGCCCTGCCGGCGAGACGCCTGCCGCTGAGCGGGGGAGGGGAGGCGCGCGTCCGCCTCAGCGTCAAGCTCGTCCCAGGTGGCGGGCGACTCGCTGGCGGCGATCGCGCAGGCGACCGCGGCCAGGGCCGCTGCCGTCAAGCCAGCCGTCCAGAGCCGCCCGCGCAGGAACAGCTCCAGTTCCCCGAGGCCGGTGACCGTCCCCAGTGACGCGGCGGGCTCCACGCCCCCTGAGTGCGCGTGCCCGCCGGCCGGAAACCGCGCATCCGCCAGCAGCAAGGCGGCGGCACCGTTCACCGTCGGCCTTACGCGACGTCCCGCAGGTTCAGCCGCGCCGCCGGCCCTCCCGTGAGCGTCCATCAGAACAGGAAATAGCGCTGGGCCATCGGGAGCTCCGCCGCTGGGGACGCCTCCACGACGGACCCGTCGATCGTCACCGTGAACGTGTCCGGGTCCACCCGGATGTCGGGCAGCGCGCCGTTGTTGACCATGTCCGCCTTGCCGCGCGCGGACACGTCCCGGACCGCGACCAGGCGGCGCTCAACCGATAGCCGCGATGCCAGCCCCGCCTCCACCGCCGCCGGCGCCACGAACGACACCGAGGTCGCGGCGGGCGCGCGCCCGAACGCGCCCCACATGGGCCGCGGCAGGACCGGCTGCGGCGTCGGGATCGACGCGTTCGCGTCCCCCATCGCGCCCCAGGCGATCATCCCGCCCTTCACGACGACATGCGGCCGGACGCCGAAGAACGCCGGGCTCCACAGCACCAGGTCCGCCAGCTTGCCGACCTCCACCGATCCGATCTCGCCGTCCAGCCCGTGCGCGATGGCCGGGTTGATCGTGTACTTCGCCACGTACCGCCGCGCCCGCGCGTTGTCCGCCACCGAGTCACCGGGCAGGAACCCGCGCCGCACCTTCATGACATGGGCCGTCTGCCACGTCCGGATCACCACCTCGCCGATGCGGCCCATCGCCTGCGAGTCCGACCCGATCATCGAGATCGCGCCCAGGTCGTGCAGGATGTCCTCGGCCGCGATGGTCGAGGGACGGATGCGCGACGCCGCGAACGCCAGGTCCTCGGGCACCGCCGGGTTCAGGTGATGGCACACCATCAGCATGTCCAGGTGCTCATCCACCGTGTTCACGGTGTGCGGCCGCGTCGGGTTCGTCGACGACGGGAGCACGTTCGGCGCCGCGGCCACTGTGATGATGTCCGGCGCGTGCCCGCCGCCGGCGCCCTCGGTGTGGTAGGCGTGGATCGGCCGGCCGCCGATCGCCCGCAGCGTGTCCGCCACGAACCCGGCCTCGTTCAGCGTGTCGGTGTGGATCGCCGACTGCACGCCGGCCGCGACGGACACCGACAGGCAGGCGTCGATGGCCGCCGGGGTGGTTCCCCAGTCCTCGTGCAGCTTGAACCCGGCCGCGCCGGCCCGCAGTTGCTCCCACAACGCTTCCGCCGACACCGTGTTGCCCTTGCCGAGCAGCGCGATGTTCACCGGCCAGGCGTCAGTCGCCTCCAGCATCCGCGCCAGGTACCACGAGCCCGGAGTGACCGTCGTCGCCTTCGTGCCCTCCGCCGGGCCGGTCCCGCCGCCGATCAGCGTCGTGATCCCGCCGCCCAGCGCCTCCGGGATGATCTGCGGGCAGATCATGTGCACGTGGCAGTCAATCCCGCCGGCGGTGAGGATCAGCCCGTTGCCGGCCAGGATCTCGGTCGACGGGCCGATCACCAGGCTGGGATGGACCCCGTCCATGATGTCGGGGTTGCCGGCCTTGCCGATGGCGACGATCCGGCCGGCCAGGATGCCGACGTCCGCCTTGACGACACCCCAGTGATCGAGGATGACCGCGCCGGTGATGACCAGGTCAGGCGTGCCCTCGGCGCGGGTTGACATGGACTGGCCCATCGACTCGCGGATCACCTTGCCGCCGCCGAAGACCGCCTCGTCGCCGCCGGCGCACAGGTCCCGCTCGACCTCGATGGTGAGCGCGGTATCGGCCAGCCGGATCCGGTCGCCCGCTGTCGGCCCGTACAGGAGCGCGTATCGCGACCGGCTCAGCTCACTCACCTGATGGCCCCTCGAGCCGTCGTCCGCCGATTTGCAGTCCGGGCACGTGCCGGTGGCCGGCCAGCGGCACCAGCGAGACCTCCCGCTCGACGCCTGGCTCGAACCGGACGGCGGTGCCCGCCGGGATGTCCAGCCGGTGCCCCCAGGCGGCGTCCCTGTCGAACGCGAGCGCCGCGTTGGCCTGCGCGAAGTGGAAGTGCGACCCGACCTGGACCGGCCGGTCTCCGGTGTTGGACACGATGAGCGAGAGCCGCGGTCGGCCCGCGTTCAGCACCACCGGCCCCTCGCCCACGATGATCTCGCCAGGTATCAAGGCAGTGCCCTTACGGGATCGGCTCGTGCACGGTGACCAGCTTGGTGCCGTCGGGGAACGTCGCCTCGACCTGTACCTCGGTCAGCATCCCGGGAACGCCGTCCATCACGTCGTCGCGCGTCAGCACGCCGCGCCCGGCCGCCATGAGGTCCACGACGGTCCGCCCGTCACGCGCGCCCTCCAGCAGGAACGACGTGATCAGCGCGACCGCCTCCGGGTAGTTGAGCCGCAGGCCACGCGCGCGCCGCTCGCGCGCCAGCCCCGCCGCGACGTGGATGAGCAGCCGCTCCTGCTCATGCGGGGAGATCAGCATGCTGGCAACTGTAGACCCGTCGCCGCCGCCGAATGCCGCACGCGGGTAACTGGCGTGTTTCCGGCCGCCACTCCAGCCCGGCCCACGGGTCATAGTCCACTTCTAGCGGCTCCTGGGGCGGGCGTTGCCCCTCGGGGACGTGTTCCAGGTTGAGGCGGATCCGGTACCAGACGGAGCTGCGGCCCCGCATCCCGTCGACGAGGACGTCAGCGGGCTCCAGCAGCGGCCACACGTCGGGGTGCCGGGCCTTCCACCGTTCCAGCCCCTCCATGGCCTCGGCCTTGGTCGGCGCGCGGGCGACCTCGATCAGCGGCTTGGTGGACTGGCGCCGCCCGGCCGGGCCGGGCGCGCGCTTGGCCCCGTCGCCGGCGTCCCCGCTGCCCGTGGGCGCGCGCCGCTTGGACGGCATGACGCGCGGGGCCTCACCCGCCTGCTTCTCGTAATGCGGCGGCCAGGGCGCGTCGGGCAGGCCCGCCGCCTCGTGCCGGTCGGCGAGCTCCAGCAGGGCGCCGAGTGAGCCGACGGCCTCGTCCATGCCCGCCCAGGGGTCCCCGCTCTGCGCGAAACGGGCGGGCACCGTGTCGACGGTGAACGCCGCCGGATCGCAGCCGGGTACCTCATCCCAGCTCAGCGGGGTGGACACCCGCGCGTCGGGCAACGGCCGGACCGAGTACGCGGAGGCGACGGTGCGATCCTTGGCATTCTGGTTGTAGTCCACGAAGACGCCGTGCCGCTCCTCCTTCCACCACTTCGAGGTGGCCTTGTCCGGCGCGCGCCGCTCGATCTCCCGCGCGACCGCCACCGCGGCCCGCCGCACGTCACTGAACGACCAGCGCGGCTCGATCCGCGCGTAGATGTGCATGCCGCGCGAGCCGGATGTCTTCGCCCACCCGGTCAGGCCAAAGTCGGCCAGTACCGACCGGGCGACCAGCGCGACGTCGAGGATCTGCGGCCACTCGATGCCGGGGACCGGGTCCAGGTCCACCCGCAGCTCATCGGGGTAGTCCAGGTTCTCGGCGCGGACCGGGTGCGGGTTCAAGTCGATGCAGCCGAGGTTGACGACCCAGGCCAGGCCGGCCGCGTCCCGCAGCACGACCTCGTCGGCGGTGCGCCCCGACGGGAACCGTAGCTCGGCCGTCTCGATCCAGTCGGGGCGCTTGTCGGGAGCGCGCTTTTGGAAGAACGGCTCCTCCTCGGCCCCGTTCACGAACCGCTTGAGCGCCATCGGCCGCCCGCCCGCCCCGCGCAGCGCCCCGTCGGCGACCGCGAGGTAAAACCGGATCAGGTCCATCTTGGTGTGCCCGGTGCGCGGAAAGTAGACCTTGTCCGGGTTGGACACCGGGACTTCCCGCCCGGCCGCCTCGATCACGGTCTTCTTGCTGCTAGCCATCAGTCAGCCCAGGGTCGTTCGGTGGAAGGGGAATGTTGAGGATTTCCGCCAGGTCAAAGTTCACTGGCTCGTCGAGCTGGTCGAAGGTGCAGGACTGCGGCGTCCGGTCCGGGCGCCAGCGGACGAACTGGGCGGTGTGCCGCAGCCGGGGGCCTTCCATGTGGTCATAGCGGACCTCCAGGACGCGCTCGGGGCGCAGCGGTGTGAACGACAGGTCCTTTCCCACGTTCCACCGGCTGTATTCGGCGGCGCGCGGCGTTCGCGTCCCCTCCGGACTCTGCCCCCCGGCGGGGCGACCCCCCGTACCCCCCGAGGAGTGCGCGGCCCAGTTCCACGGGTGGCCGTCGAACGTGGTGATCAGCGGGCCCAGCTCGGCGCGCAGCGCGCGGCGGGTCGCCATCGGCAGCGCGCCGACCACGCCGATGCTGGCCAGCTGACCGTCCGGCTTGTACAGGCCGAGCAGCAGCGACCCGATCGCGTCGTCGCCCGTCTTGTGCGGCCGAAAGCCGGCCACCACGCAGTCCGCCGTGCGCTCGTGCTTGATCTTGAACATCACCCGCTTGTTCGGCTCGTAGCTGCCATCCATGGGCTTGGCGACCAGCCCGTCCAGGCCCGCGCCCTCGAACTGGGTGAACCACCGGGCCGCCACGTCGTGGTCGGTGGTCGCCGGAGTCAGGTGGATGGGCGGCTGCACCGCCGCCAGGGCCTGCTCAAGCGCCGCGCGGCGGTCGCTGAACGGCCGCTCGGTGTAGTCCTCGTCGCCGAGGGCGAGCAGGTCGAACGCGATGAAGTGGGCCGGCGTCTCGGCGGCGAGCTTGCGTACCCGGCTCGCGGCGGGGTGCAGCCGCAGTTGCAGCGCCTCGAAGTCCAGCCGCCCGGCGGTGAAGTCCGGGAGGATGATCTCCCCGTCGATGACGCAGCGCCGCGGGAGCTCGCTGAGCACCGCGTCGACGAGCTCGGGGAAGTAGCGGGTCATCGGCCGCTCGTTGCGGCTGCCGATCTCCACCTCATCGCCGTCGCGGAACACGATCGACCGGAAGCCGTCCCACTTGGGCTCGAAGACGTAATCCCCCTCGGGGATGGCGTCGATCGCCTTGGACAGCATCGGCTCGACCGGCGGCATCACGGGCAGGTCCATGATCCCAGCGTGTCATATCAGGGGTGCGCGGTCGTAACCCCGGCTGACTTGAGGCAGTCCGTGTTGCGCTGGTCCAAGGTGGCGTAGGCGTTATTCTCGGCCGCGTCCCAGGCCAGGTCAGCGGCCTGGCTGCCGTCGTGGCCGGCCTCGGCGCGGTAGACGACGGTCGCGTTGCCCTCAAGGACCGGGAGCCAGGCGCCACCGTGCACGCGGATTGTCGCGGCGGCGACGCCCCCGGCGTTGCGCACGACGACCCGGGCCTGCGGGTCCAGGCCGGTCACCCGCGAGTAGGCGGCGCGGGACGCGACGACGCCCGAGCCGCACGACGGGGTCAGCCCCGCGCCGCGCTCAAAGGTGCGCACGAACACCTCGGGGACCCGGGCGCCCTGGCCGGCTTCGTCGAGCGGCAGCAGGAACGACACGTTGGCACCCTCGGGGAACCAGGCCGCCGCGCGCTGGCCGGCCTCGATCAGGCCTGGCTCGCTGTAGCTGGAGACGATCGAGATGACGTGCGGGTTCGGCACCGTGACGGCCGTGTAGCCGTCGAACGGGCCTGCCGGGGCGGGCGCGAACGAGATCTCCGGGAGCTCGAGCCGCACCTGCCGGACGCCCTCGGGCGTGGAGTCGGCCCGGCGGATCGTGTACTGGCGGCCGCCGCTGGCGACGACCTCGGTGTCGGTGCCGCGCTGGTCGAGGATCAGCCGGCCCAGCCCGCGCATGCCGTTGCCGCACAGCTCCGCCGACGACCCGTCGGGGTTGAAGAACCACGCCTGCGCATTCGGGGTGCTGGCGTCGAAGAAGTAGATCCCGTCGCTGCCGCCCGTCCACGCCTCCCGGTCGCACACCCGCCGCACGAACGCGCGCAGCTCAGCATCGGACCCGAACGACTCGGGCCGCGCCTGCGCCGCGAAGATCTCATTCAGCGACCCGTGGGTCTTGACCAGGAGCACCCTGCGAGTCTACGTCGCCGGCTCCCGCCTTTGGGGACGGTGGCCGCACCCCTGGGGGGCCTGGGGGGCTGGTGTGTGCCCCCCAGATAAAAAGGCCGGGTAGGTCGAGAAGCCGATCCCGGCGGCGTAGTTGCGCACCGCTACCCGCGCCCGGTCGATCATGTTCGCCGGAAGGTCGTCGGCGGCGAACCAGGCCAGGTCGCTGTAGCTGGCGCACGCGCTGCCGGGCTCGCCTTCCCAGCCGTCGGCGGTGAGGAAGAACGCGATGCGGCCCGCCCCGGAGACGTCATGCATCACGTGGGCGAGTGTCACGTGGCTAGCGCCGAGCGCGATGCCCGCCTGGGCGGCGGCGACCCGGATCGCGGCTTCGACCACCGTCTCCCGCTCGTCGAGCCGGCTAGACGGCGGCTCGTAGGCCCCGTCGCCGTACCCCGTGTTCGACCGCCTGCCTAGCAGGACCCGGCCGTCCCGCATGAGGAGCAGGTGCACATCGACGCTTGCCTGGTAATGATGGCGAGCGCGGCTTGCCTGCCCGGGCTCGGGCGTATGCGTTCGGACTTTGGTCATGGCTGCATCGTGCGTTCCGCCTGTCCCCGGCGTCTTTTCCCCGGTCTCCGGCGGAGAAGGTATCCGCGCCCCCGGGACATGAACCGTACTGCGGGGCGCCTGTGGATCGCCATGTGCATAAGGTCGGCCGGGCTGTGGATCGATGCCCGTAAAAGGCCCGGCCGACTGTGGACGCCGGAGGCCGCTAAGCCCTGGGATCAAGGCTTGCGCGCTGTGGAGGCGGCCGGGCGCCCTGTGGACGGCGACCGCGGAAAAAGGTTCCCCGGCACTGAGGGCTAGACCGGTCCGCCGTCCCGGTCGCGCATGGACTGGATGTTCTCGTTGATCCGGTGCAAGACCATGAACAGCTCCAGGAACACCCGGATGGTGCCCAGGCTCAGCAGCCCGAAGACCGGGACGACCAGGATGAGCATGAACAGGCCGGCCGCGACGCCGTAGTGGAACCCGATTCGCAGCAGGATCAGCGCCCACAGCGCCGTCCAGAGGGTAGCCAGGACGTAGAGGGCCTTGACCAGCTTGGGCGTGACGAACGAGGTGAACCCGAAGTCGAACAGCGAGGCCAGGAAGCCCTTGCCGCGCGCCGCGGCGGGCCGCGCCTGCGCCTGCGCGGGTGCCTGCCAGGCCGCCTGCTGGCCGTTGCCGGGCAGGTCAAATGACGCCTGCTGGTCCGCCGCCTCGTAACCGGGGCCGCCCGCCGAGTAGCCCTGGGGCCGCCCGGCGGTGTACTCCTGCCGCGGCGGGGGGTAGCCCGGTCCCGGGCGCCCGGGCGGGGGCGGGTCGAATGACGGCACCGGGTGCTTCGCTGTCTGCGCCAGTGGCTCGTAAGGCGGTTGCTCTGGCTGCGGCTGCTGCGGCTGCTGCGGCCACGCAGCGCGGGCGTTGTCTTGTCCTGACTGCCAGGACGCGTCTTGTGGCGGCTGACCGGCCATCGGTGCCTCCCGTAAGCTCGGGGTGGGGCTGGGGAACCCCTTCGCTTGGTCATATTGCCACAGGGAGGCAAATTAACGCGGTATGGCGATGACTTGGTGGCACGCGGCACGTCTTCCCTCTGACTCGAACACACCAGGCAACCACGGAAAGGAGCAGATGGCATGACGCAGGTACGGGTGCTCGCCGGGACGCGCAAGGGCGCGTTCGTGCTGACCTCCGACGGCAAGCGGGAGAAGTGGTCCATTAGCGGGCCGCACTTCGGCGGCTGGGAGGTGTACCACCTGAAAGGGTCGCCGGTCGATCTGAACCGGATCTGGGCCTCGGTCAGCACCGGCTGGTTCGGCCAGGTCATCCAGCGCTCCGACGATGGCGGCCTGACCTGGGATCCGGTCGGCAACGACTTCAGCTACGCCAGCGACCCTGGCCAGCACATCTGGTACGACGGAACGCCGCGGCCGTTCGAGTTCAAGCGGATCTGGCACCTGGAGCCGTCCGGGTCCGACGCGGACCTGGTCTACGCCGGGGCAGAGGACGCGGCGCTGTACCGGTCAGCCGACGGGGGAACAAGCTGGACCGAGCTCACCGGATTGCGGACCCACCCGTCCGCCACGACGTGGCCGCCCGGGGCGGGAGGGCTATGCTTGCACACGCTGATCCTCCAGGGACCGCGGATCATCGCCGCGATCTCCTCGGCGGGCGCGTTCCGCTCCGACGACAGCGGCGAGACGTGGAAGCCCATCAACCGGGGCCTGGTGTCCGGGGAGATCCCCGACAACGACTCTGAGGTCGGGCACTGCGTCCACCACATCGAGGCGCACCCCACGCGGCCGGACACGCTGTTCATGCAAAAGCACTGGGACGTGTGCCGGTCCGACGACGCCGGGGAGAACTGGACCGAGGTCAGCGGCAACCTCCCGTCCGACTTCGGGTTCCCGATCGCGGTGCACCCGCACGAGCCGGAGACGATCTACGTCGTCCCGATCACCAGCGACAGCCTGCACTACCCGCCGGACGGCCGGCTCCGCGTCTACCGCAGCCGCTCCGGCGGCGGCGAGTGGGAGCCGCTGACGGCCGGCCTGCCCCAGGAGAACTGCTACGTGAACGTGTTCCGCGACGCGATGGCAGTGGACACGCTGGACGAAGCCGGGATTTACTTTGGTACGACGGGCGGGCAGGTGTACGTAGGCACCGACTCTGGGGACACGTGGTCCCCAATCGCGCGTGACCTGCCCGCCGTCTTGTCCATCGAGGTCCAGGTCCTCCCGTGAGCGAGATCCGGGTCGTGCTCCCCGCGCACCTGAAGAACCTGGCCAAGGTCAACGGAGAGGTTCTCCTCAACGTCCCGGGCCTCCTGTGCCAGCGCACGCTCCTGGACGCGCTGGAGGAACGGTTCCCGATGCTGCGCGGCACGATCCGGGACCGCGCGACGGGACGCAGGCGGGCGTTCATCCGTTTCTACGCGTGCGAACAGGACCTGTCCAACGAACTGCCGGACGCGCCGCTGCCGCAGGACGTGGCGGCCGCGATCACCGCCGGGAAGGATCCGTTCATGGTGGTCGGGGCCATGGCCGGCGGATAATGACCGGGTGAGTGACGCGCCCCGCACCTTCCTTGTCACCGGCGGCAATACCGGTATCGGGCTGGCCACCGCGACCGCGCTGGCGCGCGGCGGCGGGCGAGTGTACATCGCCTGCCGCTCAGCTGAGCGCGGCGCCGCGGCGGTCACCGCGATCAAGGCCGCCTCCGGGAGCGACGCGGTCGCCCTGCTGCCGCTTGACCTGGCCTCGCTCGCGTCGGTCCGGGACTGCGCCACGTCATTCCTGGCCCGCGATGAGCCGCTGCACGTGCTGGTGAACAACGCCGGCGTCGGCGGCCAGCGCGGGCTGACCGCTGATGGCTTCGAGCTGCACTTCGGCGTGAACCACCTCGGCCACTTCGCGCTCACGATGCTGCTGCTTGGCCGGCTGACCGAGTCCGGGGACGCGCGCGTCGTCAATGTCTCCAGCGACTCCCACTACCGCGCCAAGGGCATCGACTTCGACGCGGTCAAGCAGCGGACCAGCTTCACGGGGACCCGGGAGTACGCGATCTCCAAGCTGTGCAACGTGCTGTTCACGCAGGAGCTCGCGCGCCGTCTTGGGGATGGCGCCGTCGTGACGACGTACGCGCTGCACCCGGGCGTGGTCGCCTCCGATATCTGGCGCCGGGTCCCCGCGCTCGTCCGGCCGCTGGTGACGCGGCGCATGATCACCACCGAGGAAGGCGCCCGGACGTCGGCGTACTGCGCGACGTCGGCGGAGGTCGCCGCCCAGACCGGCCTGTTCTACGACAAGTGCCAGCTCAGGCCAGCCAGCCGGGTCGCCACCGCGGAGCTGGCCGGCCAGCTGTGGAGGCACAGCGCCGACTGGAGCGGCCTGGGCTAGGTGAGCGAGCGCGCGCTTGGCGTGGTTGTCATCGGGGGGCCTGCAGGCGGTTCAGGGCCTGCCGGGCCTTGCGCTCGGCGGACTCGGCGTGGCGGGCCCGCAGGCGGGCGTCGGCCAGGGCCGCGCGGGCCTTCGTGAGCTGCTGTTCGAGATCTCGCACGCGGTCCTCGAGGAGCTCCTCAGCGGCGGCCGCCGCCGCCGCGGTCGCACTGGCAGTCGCGAGGGCACGTTCGGCGTCCTCGACGGGGGAGGGCGGCGGGGCGCCGGCCTGGCCGGGTGCGGCGCGGCGGGGCGCGAGCCGCGACACGGGGGCGGGGGTGAAGTCGGCCGGCCGGCCGGGAGCGCGGGCCGCAGCCGCGGTGGTGCCTGGGTTGACCGCGGACCGCTCGCCTCCGGCCGGCTGGGTGGCACCGCGCGAGCGCTGCGGCGGCAGGGTGCGCGGAGCCTGCGCCGGCAGCGGGATCGGCGCGATGGTCATCGGCTCGTCCGGCCCGGGC